>NZ_JTKZ01000531.1:0-13961 GCF_000799035.1 Delftia sp. ZNC0008 | reverse complement strand
CCGCGTAGGTGCGGGCGGCGCGGTTGCCTCCGGGGCCGCTTCAAGTGCCGTCACGCCGGGCGCAAAAACCACGAAAAACCGCGCTCCGCCCCTTTAAAAACGGCAGATGGCCGCCAGTTGCAGCCATCGTCGCCGAAAAACCCGCAGCAGCCAGATCCTGGCAGCCCATGTGGGTCAGGGCTGACGCATACAATGCTCCGTTCTCCTGCGCGGGCCCGTGCATATCGGCGTGCGCAGCGACCCTTTTTCGACCTTCCAATCCTGGAGTCTTGCCCGTGTTTATTTCTTCCGCTTTTGCCCAGACCGCACCCGCAGCAGCAGCCTCCGGTGGCGACTTCATGTCGCAGTTGATGGGCATGGCGCCTCTGGCGCTGATGTTCGTGGTGCTGTACTTCGTGATGATCCGTCCGCAGATGAAGCGCCAGAAGGAGCATCGCTCCATGATCGAGGCACTGGCCAAGGGTGACGAAGTGGCAACGGCCGGCGGCATCATCGGCCGCGTGACGCGCATGTCCGAGCAATTCCTGCACATCGAGATCGCCTCGGGTGTGGAAGTCCAGATCCAGCGCAGCGCCGTCGTCCAGGTGCTGCCCAAGGACACGCTGAAGTAAGCGCTGTCCCTGTCTTGCGGGTGTGCGGACCGCGCAGGCGGCAGCACACCCTTTTGTGCGTTGCTGTCTACAAAGAGCGAAGAGCGCGATCATGAACCGATATCCGGTCTGGAAGTACGCGATCATCGTGATCGCGCTGCTGGTAGGGGTGCTCTACACCCTGCCCAATTTTTTCGGTGAGGCGCCTGCGGTGCAGGTCTCCTCGGCCAAGGCCACCATCAAGGTGGACAACGCCGTGCTGCAGAAAGTCGAAGAGGCCTTGAAGGCTGCCGATGTCAAGCCCGACGTCCTGTCCATCGAAGGCACCTCGGTGCGCGCGCGCTTCAACACGCCCGACGAGCAGCTCAAGGCCAAGGACGTGATCCAGAAGGCCCTGATCCCCGATGCCAACGACCCGGCCTACATCGTGGCCCTGAACCTGGTGTCGCGCTCGCCGCAATGGCTCACGGCCGTCGGCGCCAAGCCCATGTACCTGGGGCTGGATCTGCGCGGTGGCGTGCACTTCATGCTGCAGGTGGACATGGCCGCCGCCCTGACCAAGAAGGCCGACTCCTTTGCCGGCGACCTGCGCAGCTCGCTGCGCGACAAGAACATCCGCCACGGCGGCGTCTCGCGCAACGGCAACACCGTCGAGATCCGCGTGCGCGACGAAGCCATGCTCACGGCCGCGCGCAACCTGGTCTCCGACCAGTTCCCCGATCTGGCGGCCACCTCCGAGCCGGATGGCGCAGGCTTCAAGCTGCTGGCCTCCATCAAGCCCGAAGCCCTGCGCAAGGTGCAGGAGCAGGCGCTCAAGCAGAACATCGTCACCCTGCACAACCGTATCAACGAGCTGGGCGTGGCCGAGCCCGTGATCCAGCAGCAGGGCCTGGACCGCATCATCGTGCAACTGCCCGGCGTGCAGGACACGGCCAAGGCCAAGGACATCCTGGGCCGCACGGCCACGCTGGAAGTGCGCCTGGTCGACGAATCCTCCGAGGCGCGCGGCGCTGAACTGGGTTCGGGCCCCGTGCCCTTCGGCTCCGAGCGCTACCTGGACCGCAACGCCCAGGCCGTGATCGTGCAAAAGCAGGTCGTGCTGACCGGCGAGAACCTCACCGACGCACAGCCCGGCTTCGACAGCCAGACCCAGGAGCCCACGGTCAACCTGGTGCTGGATGCCAAGGGCGCACGCATCTTCAAGGACATCACGCGCGAGAACGTGGGCAAGCGCATGGCCATCATCCTGTTCGAAAAGGGCAAGGGCGAGGTCGTGACAGCTCCCGTGATCCGCACCGAGATCGGCGGCGGACGCGTGCAGATCTCGGGCCGCATGACCACGGCGGAAGCCAACGACACGGCCCTGCTGCTGCGCGCCGGCTCGCTGGCCGCGCCCATGGAGATCATCGAGGAATACACCATCGGCCCCAGCCTGGGCGCCGACAACATCAACCGCGGCATCCACTCCGTGGTCTGGGGCCTGGTGGCCATCGCGGCCTTCATGTGCGTGTACTACCTGCTGTTCGGCGTGATCTCCACGGTGGCCCTGTCGGTCAACGTGCTGCTGCTGCTGGCCATCCTGTCCATGCTGCAGGCCACGCTGACCCTGCCCGGCATCGCCGCCATGGCGCTGGCGCTGGGCGTGGCCATCGACTCCAACGTGCTGATCAACGAGCGCATCCGCGAGGAACTGCGCGGCGGCGCGTCGCCGCAGGCGGCCATCCATGCGGGCTACGAGAACGCATGGCACACCATCCTGGACTCGAACGTGACCACGCTGATCGCGGGCCTGGCGCTGCTGGCCTTCGGCTCCGGCCCGGTGCGCGGCTTCGCCGTGGTGCACTGCATCGGCATCCTGACCAGCATGTTCTCGGCCGTGTTCTTCTCGCGCGGCCTGGTCAACCTCTGGTACGGCCGCCGCAAGAAGCTCAAGAGCATTTCCATCGGCCAGGTCTGGAAGCCTGAAGACACCAGCCAGCTGCGCTCGGTGACGGCCAAGGGATCCAGCGTCGCCGATTCCGGCGCCAACAACTGAAAGGGGGAAGACCATGGAGTTCTTCCGCATCCGCAAAGACATCCCCTTCATGAAGTACGCGTTGATCCTCAACGCGGTGTCCTTCATCACCTTCGCGCTGGCCGTGTTCTTCCTGCTCACCCGCGGCCTGCACCTGTCCGTGGAATTCACGGGCGGCACCGTGATGGAGGTGGCCTATACCCAGCCCGCCAACATCGCCAAGGTGCGCGACACGGTCGCCGGCCTCGGCTACGCCGATGTCACGGTGCAGAACTTCGGCACATCGCGCGACGTGATGATCCGCCTGCCCGTGCAAAAGGACGTGACCTCGGCCCAGCAAAGCGAGCAAGTACTCACGGCACTCAAGAAGGAAGACGCCGAAGTCACGCTGCGCCGCACCGAGTTCGTGGGCCCGCAGGTGGGTGACGAGCTCATGCACAACGGCCTGATGGCCCTGGGCTTCGTGGTGCTGGGCATCGTGATCTACCTGGCCATGCGCTTCGAGTGGAAGTTCGGCGTGGCCGCCGTGATCGCCAACCTGCACGACGTGATCATCATCCTGGGCTTCTTCGCGTTCTTCCAATGGGAGTTCTCGCTGTCGGTGCTGGCCGGCGTGCTGGCCGTGCTGGGCTACTCGGTCAACGAGTCGGTCGTGATCTTCGACCGTATCCGCGAAGCCTTCCGCAAGTTCCGCAAGCTCAGCACCACCGAGGTGATCGACCACGCCATCACCAGCACCATGAGCCGCACCATCATCACCCACGCCTCCACCGAGGCCATGGTGCTGTCCATGTTCTTCTTCGGCGGTCCCAGCCTGCACTACTTCGCGCTGGCGCTGACCATCGGCATCCTGTTCGGCATCTATTCCTCGGTCTTCGTGGCCGCCGCCATCGCCATGTGGCTGGGCGTCAAGCGCGAGGATCTGATCAAGGCGCCCAAGGCTTCCACGGACCCCAACGACCCCAACGCCGGCGCCACCGTGTAAGCGGATGTTTTAGCCCTGGACCGGCTTACACTCCCGGGCATGCCCTCCCTGCCCCACCCTTCCAACGCGCCTGCTGGCCCCCAGTCCTCCCTGGGCCAGCAGGCGCGTTTGCATTGGGTGCGAGGACTGTGCAAGGGCCTGCCCGGCGTGGCCCAGCAGCTGCTGGCGCAGATGGAGCAACAGGCCCATGCCGTGGGCACGCAGCGCGAAATGCAGGAGCGGCGTGAAGCCTGGGGCAACTACCGCCAGCACCAGAACGCCTGGCTGAACGCCAGCATGCAGGCCCTGCAAGGCGCGCTGCAGCCGGCCAAAGCCGCGCCTGCCGCCGTGCCGCAGCGCGGCGCGCTGCAGTTCGAGTTGCTCAGCGACGATGTGGTGGAGAACAAGATCCTGGCCTCCCGCATGGCCCTGGCCATGGGAGAGACCGCAGCGCCGGCCTTCGACACGCTGCGTCTGCGCATGCAGTTCATCGAGGGCCGCGAGCTGCCCTCGGACGATATCCTGCGCACCGAAACCGTGTGCCGGCACCTGGTCGAGCAATGGCTGGCCACGGGCCTGCAGCGCGGTGATCTGCAGCGCGTGCTGGACCTGCTGCAGACGGCCCTGGCGCCCGTGCTGGTGACCGAGTACCAGGCCGCCCATGTGCTGCTGGACGGCCAGGGCGTCACCCGCTCACAGGACGTGGCCATGCGCGTGCGGCGCACCGAGGCAGGCAACTCCACGCGCGCCATGGGCCTGGGCCAGACCGCCGCGCCACCTGCTGCGGCATCGCAGCATGCCACTGCATCACAGCATTCCTCGGCCTATGCGCCCACGCAGATGGGCGGCGTGCCCGGCGCTGCCGCCTACCCGCCCGACACTGCGGCGCCCCCCCATGGCCAGATGCCGGCGATGCCCGCCATGCCCGTAGGCCTGACAACCCTTTCGCGCGCACGCCACCGCGCCCAGGAAGTCGTGGGCCAGTTGCGCCGCCTGCTCATGCAGCCGGGCGTGGGCGTGCAGGGCCTGGTGCCCGGTGTGGGCGCAGGCATGCCCCAGGCGCCCGCATCGGCCGCGCTGACCCAGGCCTTGCTGGAGCAGCGCGTGGTGGCCCAGACGCAGTACCAGCAGATGCTGGCCCAGGGCCTGACCACGCTGCACATCGATGTCAGCCCGGCTGCCATCGGCCAGTTGGTCGGGCAGGTGCGCGAACGTTCGGCCGACCTCAAGCGCAAGGCCACCACCTCGGGCGAAAAGGCCACCATCGAGATCGTGGCCCTGATGTTCCAGGCCATCCTGACCGAGGACCGCATCCCGCCCTCGGTGCGCGTCTGGTTTGCCCGGCTGCAGGTGCCCGTGCTGCGCGTGGCACTGGCCGAGCCGGAATTCTTCAGCAACCTGCGCCATCCGGCCCGGCTGCTGATCGACCGCCTGGGCTCCTGCGTGATGGGATTCGACGCCTCCAGCATCAGCGGCAGCGCGCTGGAGTCCGAGATCCGGCGCATCGTCCAGGTCATCGAGCAATACCCCGAAACGGGCCAGAAAGTGTTCGTGCTGGTGCTGCGCGAGTTCGAGGATTTCCTGGCGCGCTACCTGACCCAGTCGCAGGACAAGGCCAAGATCGTCACCGTGGCCCAGCAGGTGGAGCAAAAGGAAACCCTGGCCATCCAATACACGATCGAGCTGCGCCACCTGCTCACCGACATGCCGGTGCGCAAGGAGATCCGCGAGTTCCTGTTCAAGACCTGGACCGAGGTGCTGGCCCTGGCCGCCGTGCGCCACGGCGCCAAGGACGCGCGCACCATGCGCTTCAAGCAGGCCGCCAGCGAACTGGTCTGGGCCGCCAGCGCCAAGCCCACGCGCCAGGAACGCTCGCGCGTGATCCAGACGCTGCCGACGCTTTTGCAGACCCTGCGCGAAGGACTGGCCCTGATCGGTGTCACGGGCGACGCCCAGTCCACGCGCATCAAGCTGGTCACCGACACGCTGGCCGAGGCCTTTGTCTCCAAGACCGCGACCATCGCCCCGGCCCGCATCGAGGCCATGGCGCAGCGGCTGGCCCATCTGGAGCAGTACATCAATGAAGACGGCATGCTCGACGAGGACATGCCGCTGTCGCCCGAGAACATCGAGATGATCCTGGGCGTGGACACGGCCGGCCTCAACGTCATCCCGAGCACGAACACGGCCGTGGAGCCGGTGATGCTGGAATGGGCGGCCTCTCTGGAGACGGGCCGCTGGTTCACCCTGGACCACAACGGCGCGCGCATCCAGGTGCAATACACCTGGCGCAGCCGCCGCAAGCAACTGCACCTGTTCGCCGCGCTCGATGGCACCTGCCACCTGCTGCAGCTGCGGCGCATGGCCTCCTACCTGCAGTCCGGCCTGCTGGCCGTGCATGACGAGGAGGCGCTCACCGTGCGCGCGACGCGGGATGCGCTGCAGAAGATTCAGGCGAACCCTGAAAGGCTAAGCTCCCCCTGAGGCACGGCGCCTCTCTACCCGCTTCGCGGGGGAGGGGGACGATGCCCTCGGCTAGGCGCCCCCACCGCGAGGCGGCTCTTGCTCGGCATCTCCCGCTTGGGGATGCGCCAGTTTTTGAGATCAGGCCTGGGCCAGGCGCTGGAACAGGCCGCCGGGCAGGCGTTCCACGCGGCCGTCCAGTTCCAGCTCCAGCAGGCGGGCCTGCAGGGCTGAGGCGTCCATGCCTGTGCGGTCCATGAGCTCGTCCAGCGACAGCGGGTCGTGGGCCAGGGCGCGCAGGGTGGCGTCGCTCTCAGGGTCCTGGGCGGACTGGAAAGCTGCCGCTGCCGATACAGGCTTGGGAAGCGGCAGGGGCGTGGTCGTGCCCTGCAGCTCATCGAGCACGTCCTGCGCCGTTTCCACGAGCTTGGCGCCCTGGCGCAACAGCGCATGGCAGCCGCGCGACTGGGGCGCGTGGATGGAGCCAGGAATGGCAAAGACTTCGCGGCCCTGTTCGCTGGCCAGCCTGGCCGTGATCAGCGAGCCCGACTGCAGGGCCGCCTCAACCACCAGCGTGCCCTGGGACAGGCCCGCAATGATGCGATTGCGCTGTGGAAAGTGCGCGGCCATGGGGCCGGTGCCCAGCGGATATTCGCTGACGATCAGCCCGTGGCTGGCCACTTCGCGGGCCAGGGCGGCATGGCGCCGCGGGTAGACCTGGTCCAGGCCCGTGCCGACGACGGCAATGGTGATGGGAGCACCCAGCCCGCCCAGGCGTGGCGCCGCGCGCAGCGCGCCTTCATGGGCCGCGCCATCCACGCCCTGCGCCAGTCCGGAGACGATGCACAGGCCGGCCTCGGCCAGCGCCTGCGCCATGGCACGCGCGTTGGCCGCGCCCTGGACCGTCGGCCCGCGGCTGCCCACCATGGCCAGGGATTGGGGATAGGGGAACCAGGGCGCCGGCCCTGCCATGCAGCGCTCGCTGCCCTGCACATGCAGCAGCAGTGGCGGATCTTCGGTCTGCAGCAGCGCCTGCGGATACTGGGGATGGCCCAGCACGAGCACGGCATGCAACTGCCCGGAAGCGGGCTGGTCCAGCCATTGCGCCGTGGCCGCCACAAGCTGCTCCAGGCGCTGGGGCACCGTCTGCAGGGCATGGGCCTGAGCGGCGGTCACCAGTCCGTGCCAGGCGGACGGCGGGCCGCTCCAGATGTCCTGCGCACCACCGCAGGCCGCCAACAGACGCCGGGCCGTGGTGCGGCCCACGCCGGGCGTCAGCAGCAGCCGGAGCCAGGCAGAGAGTTCGTCAGGAGCCAACCGGTCCGTGGACTGCAGGGCGGCCGCCATGGCGCTGCCGGCAGGCCGTGGTGGCTCAAGGAGCCGGCGAGGTCAGGCTGTCGCCGACCTCGACACCGCGCCGCGCCTCCATGATCAGCGCGTAGGAGACGCGATCGAAGGTCCGGAACACCATGGCATGGCCGTTGTGTTCGTCGGGCAGTTGCACCTCTTCCTTTTTCTCGCCCGTCTTGTCCACGATGCGTGCGCCGCGGCGTATCAGCTCCAGCACCGTGCCCACGTCCATGCCGTCCTGCGTGCCCTTGTTGATGGCAATGACCTGGTTGTTGGCCGCCCAGCGCACGGCCTGATCACCGTACAGGGAAACCACATGGGCCTTCACTGCCTGTTGCGGCGCGTGGGGCGCGTAGTTCATGTAGGTGCGCTCGGGCGCGGGCAGCAGGCGGTCGCCGGCGCGCATTTCGGTCTTGGAACGCGACAGGTCCACCGTGGCGGGAGAGTTCTGCTGGTGCTTTTCGCCCTTGCTGTCGACGATCTCCAGCGTGGTCTCGCCCTCGATGAGATCGGCCAGGCCCAGGTACTTGGCCTCATAGCCCAGCACCTCGCCGGAGATGGGATCCTTGAGCGCCACGGCATCGCGGAAGACGCGGTACTGGCGCGGCAGGCCGTCGCCCTTGCGCAGCGGCGCCTCGGCGGTGCCGCGTGCATAGGCGCGGTCGCCGCTGGCCATGAGCACGCGCTCGTCCGTGGTGGCGATCAGGCGTGGCGCGCGCAGCAGCGTTTCCGCATCGACGACCAGGGGCTCGGCCAGGAAGGGCTCGATCAGATGGGGCTGCAGCGTGGGCAGGGCCGCCTGGGCCAGGGATTCGCTGC
Organism: Delftia sp. ZNC0008; assembly: GCF_000799035.1. Taxonomy (NCBI): domain Bacteria; kingdom Pseudomonadati; phylum Pseudomonadota; class Betaproteobacteria; order Burkholderiales; family Comamonadaceae; genus Delftia; species Delftia sp. ZNC0008. The sequence continues at coordinate 5,761 of NZ_JTKZ01000531.1, read as the reverse complement.
GCGTGCTCGGAGTGATGCGGACCACGCCGGGCTCGCCGCCATCGCCCATGGGGCGGGCCGTGCTCAGGCGGGCGTAGCCGTCACGCTTGTCCAGGTACAGCACCTGGCCCGGATAGATGAGATGGGGGTTGGCGATGGCCTGCATGTTCATGCCCCACAGCTCGGGCCAGCGCCAGGGACGGCGCAGGAACATGCCGGAGATGCCCCACAGCGTGTCGCCGCGCTTGACGGTGTAGCTGTCGGGCGCATCGGGCGCCAGCTCACCCACGGGAACGCCCTGCTGCGCCACCTGCTGGGCTGCCGAGCGCTGCGATGGCGTCACCGGATACTGCTGCGCGTGGGCCGCCGCACACGCGGCGATCAGGGCCGAGGCAACAGTCCAGGTACGAGCTGTGGCGAATGCAGTCATGGAATTCCTCTTCTTGTGTCTGACACAGCGTCCCTCCTAGGCACTGCGGCACGGCCGATCTTGTCATGAACGGCCATACAGGTCTTACAAATCAGCAAAGATTCTGCGTGCAAGGCCATGAGAGGGCAACGCTTATTGCGTCGTCCCGCTGCGCCCAGGCAGAAAAGTGGCGAAAATAACGACATTCACCGACCACGCCATGTCCATTCTGCCCATTCTTTGCTATCCCGACCCCCGCCTGCACACCGTCGCCAAGCCGGTCGCCAAGGTCGATGACCGCATTCGCCAACTGGTGCAGGACATGTACGCCACCATGTATGACGCCCAGGGCGTGGGACTGGCCGCCACCCAGGTGAATGTGCATGAACGCGTGGTCGTGGTCGATGTCTCCGAAGGCCGCGACGAGCCCTTTGCGCTGATCAACCCCGAGCTGCTCTGGGCCAGCGACGAGAAGCAATTGGGCGAGGAAGGCTGTCTGTCCGTGCCCGGCATCTACGACGGTGTCGAACGCTCCACGGCCATCAAGGTCAAGGCGCTGGACGAGAACGGCAACGAACGCATCATCGAGGCCGAAGGCTTCAAGGCCATCTGCATCCAGCACGAGATGGACCACCTGATGGGCAAGGTCTTCGTCGAATACCTGTCGCCGCTCAAGCGCAACCGCATCAAGACCAAGCTGCTCAAGCAGCAGAAACAGGCAGAACGCGCATGACCCGCCTGCCAGCGCCTCGCTTCATGCCGCGCTGGAAGATGGACGGCGCGGGCCTCGTTGCCTGGGCGCTGCTGGCCCTGTCCCTGCTGCTGGTCGGCTGCACCGTACCCGAGTGGCAAAAGCCCGGCACGCCACGGGCCGACATCGAGCGCTCCATGGGCCGCCCGACCCTGAGCCTGCCGCTGGACGGCGGCGGCACGCGCCTGGTCTACAGCTGGCAGCCTGCAGGCCAGCAGGTCTATCACATGGATTTCGACGCCAGCCAGCGCCTGGTGCGCGTGGAGCAGGCGCTCACCATCGAACGCTTCCACGCCCTGCGCAATGGCGAGGACACCCGGGAAAGCGTACGCCAGCTCTTCGGCCCGCCTGCGCTGATCGAGAGGGTCTACAGTTTCAACGGCGACATCTGGACCTACCGTATCCTGGAAAATGGCATTCGCCGCCAGGCCCATGTGCATATCGACCCCGCCGGCGTGGTGCGCCGCGTGATGTTCACCGACGAAGTGTTCAATGACGACGATCGGCGTTGAGCCTGCACACCGTCCCCACCGTCCCTACTGGATTGCATGAGAGTCATTTTTGCCGGCACGCCCGAGTTCGCGCGCGTTGCCCTTGAACGCCTGCTCGCCGCGGGCTTCACCGTTCCCCTGGTGCTGACCCAGCCCGACCGTCCTGCCGGGCGCGGCATGAAGCTGCAGGCCTCGCCCGTCAAGCAGTGCGCGCTGGAGCATGGCATTGCCGTGGCCCAGCCGCGCAGCCTGCGCCTGGACGGCAAATACCCCGAAGAGGCCGCCGCCGCCCGCGCCGCCATCGAAGCGGCCCAGGCCGATGTCATGGTCGTGGCCGCCTACGGGCTGATCCTGCCGCAGTGGGTGCTCGATACGCCCCCGCGCGGCTGCCTGAACATCCACGCCAGCCTGCTGCCGCGCTGGCGCGGCGCCGCGCCCATCCACCGCGCCATCGAGGCCGGCGATGCCGAGACCGGCGTCACCATCATGCAGATGGATGCGGGCCTGGACACGGGCGACATGTGCCTGATCGAGCGCCTGCCCATCACCGCCGACGACACCACGGCCAGCCTGCACGACAAGCTGGCCGACCTGGGCGGGCGCCTTATCGTCGAGGCGCTGGAGATGAGCGCCTGCGGCGGCCTGCCGCGCACGCCCCAGCCTGCCGAGGGCGTGAACTACGCGCACAAGATCGAAAAGGCCGAAAGCCAGATCGACTGGCATCAGGATGCCGAGGCCATTGCCCGGCGCCTGCGCGCCTTCAATCCCTTCCCGGGCGGCGCCACGCAGTACGGCGATGAATCCATCAAGGTCTGGGAGGCTCACGCCGACCCCGCCGCCGTGGCGGCGGCAGTGCCCGGCACCGTGCTGTCCGCAGGCGCCGACGGCGTGCGCGTGGCCTGCGGCCAGGGCGTGCTGTGCATGACGCTGCTGCAGCGCGCGGGCGGCAAGCGGCTGGCGGCAGGCGATTTCCTGCGCGGCTTCGATCTGCCTGAAGGAGCCATCCTGGACGGTGCTGCCAGCGGCGGCACGCCATGAACCTGCAGCCCCTGGTGGAACGCGCACGCGGCATTGCGCGCGATCCCGCCTTCATGACCGGCGTGCGCGACATGTCGGGCACGGCGCTGGGCATAGGCGCCTGGGGCCTGGTCACGGGCGTGGCCATGATCAAGAGCGGCATGTCCCTGCCCCTGGCGCTGTTCATGGGCCTGCTGGTCTATGCCGGCAGTGCCCAGCTGGCGGTGCTTCCGCTGATGGCCGTGGGCGCGCCCATGTGGGTGGTCTGGTTCACGGCCATCTGCGTGAACCTGCGCTTCGTCATCCTCAGCAGCATGTGGCGCAGCTACTTTGCCCACCTGCGCCTGCGCCACCGCCTGGCCATCGCCTATTTCAGCGGCGACGTGATCTTCGTGGGCTTCATGAAGCGCTACCCCGATGCCCGGCCCCAGCCCGAGCAGCTGCCCTATTTCTGGGGCGCCGCATCGACCAACTGGCTGGCCTGGCAGATCCCGTCCACGCTGGGCATCCTGCTGGCCGACCAGGTGCCCCTGTCCTGGGGCCTGGGCTTTGCGGGCGTGCTGGCCCTGATGGGCGTGCTGCTGTCCATGCTCAACGACCGTGCCACCTGGGTGGCAGGCGTGGTTGCGGCCAGCGCGGCCGTGGCGGCCTTTGCGCTGCCGCTCAAGCTCAATATCCTCGTGGCCATCGCTGCAGCCGTGGCCGCAGGCCTGCTGGCGGAATCGCTGCAGCAGCGCCTGCGCGCACTGCAGGCGCCTGAAAAAGAGGAGCCAGGCCCGGTGATTCTCCCGCCCGATACAGCCCATGGCGAGCGCCATGCCCGGCTGCCGCTGGACGAAGACGTCCGACCCGTGGAAACAACCAAGGAAAAGGAAACGCTCTGATGGATCTGTCCTGGCTGTGGCCCTGGCTGGCCTGCGTGGGCCTGGCGGCCATCACGCTGTTCACACGCGCCTTCTTCCTGATTCCCGAGCGCGAGGTGCCCTTGCCGCAATGGCTCAAGCGCGGCCTCAAGTACGCGCCGCTGGCGGCCCTGGCGGCCGTGATTGCGCCCGAGATCGTGATGACCAACGGCCGGCTGATCTCCACCGTGGTCGATGCGCGCCTGCCGGCCCTGGCTTGCGCGGTCATGTATTTTTTTTACAAGCGCAGCATCATGGGAACGATCGCGCTTGGCATGGCGGTCTATCTGCCACTGCATATCGGCCTGGGCTGGTAGGCGCAGCGCGGCCCAGAGCGACCGAGAGCGCCCGGCTGCCCGGCTGAAACCGGATTACAGGCGCTCCCGATGCCCCGGATCGCCGGTGCGCCCGCCCGCTGCCGGGGCGGGCACGCCGCCTACAATGGCCGCGCTTTACCTCTTTTTCGTTTCAATTCCATGGCGATCGCCACCGATCGCAACGCCGCCGTCATGAACATTCTCCGTTTCTCCGATCTGTGCGCCCAGGGCAAGGCCCAGGGCCAGCGCGTCTTCATCCGCGCCGACCTCAACGTGCCCCTGAACGATGCTGGCGAGATCACCGAGGACACGCGCGTGCGCGCCTCCGTGCCCGCCATCGAGATGGCACTGAAGGCCGGCGCCGCCGTAATGGTGACCAGCCACCTGGGCCGCCCCACCGAAGGCGAGTTCAAGCCCGCCGATTCGCTGGCGCCCGTGGCCCGCCGCCTGGGCGAGCTGCTGGGCCGCGAAGTGCCCCTGGTCGCCGACTGGGTGGACGGCGTGCAGGTGGCGCCCGGCCAGGTCGTGCTGCTGGAGAACTGCCGCGTGAACGTGGGCGAGAAGAAGAACAAGGAAGAACTGGCCCGCAAGCTGGCCGCGCTGTGCGACATCTTCGTGCACGACGCCTTCGGCACTGCCCACCGTGCCGAGGGAACCACCTACGGCATCGCCCAGTTCGCGCCCATTGCCTGCGCGGGACCGCTGCTGTCGGCCGAGATCGACGCCATCACCAAGGCCCTGGCCAATCCGCGCCGCCCGCTGGCCGCCATCGTGGCCGGCTCCAAGGTGTCGACCAAGCTGACCATCCTGCAGTCGCTGGCCAAGAACGTGGACCAGCTCATCGTGGGCGGCGGCATTGCCAACACCTTCATGCTGGCGGCGGGCCTGAAGATCGGCAAGAGCCTGGCCGAGGCCGACCTGGTCGGCGAGGCCCGCGCCGTGATCGACGCCATGGCCGCACGCGGCGCCGAGGTGCCGATTCCCACCGACGTGGTGGTCTCCAAGACCTTCGCGGCCGACGCGCCCGCCACCGTCAAGAAGGCCACCGAAGTGGCTGACGACGACATGATCCTGGACATCGGCCCCGAGACCGCCGCCCGCCTGGCCGAGCAACTGCGCAAGGCCGGCACCATCGTCTGGAACGGCCCCATGGGCGTGTTCGAGTTCGACCAGTTCGCCAACGGCACCAAGGTCGTGGCCCAGGCGATTGCCGAGTCCGACGCCTTCAGCATCGCCGGTGGCGGCGACACCCTGGCCGCCATCGCCAAGTACGGCATCGAGGACAAGGTCGGCTACATCTCCACGGGCGGCGGCGCCTTCCTGGAAGTGCTGGAAGGCAAGACCCTGCCTGCCTTCGAGATCCTGCAAAAGCGCGCCAACGGCTGAGCACGGCAACATCCGGATACGGGGCACTTTCTTGTCAGTGCCTCGCGGCGAAGCCACAATCGACACTTTGCGCAGCTGCAGCAATCCGCCGCAGCGCGCCCCCGCACCGAGGAGAAATCCATGCGATCGTTCAAATCCGCCGGCGGCCTGGCCCTGGCGGGCCTCTGCCTGGCCCTGGCGGGCTGCGTCAATGCACCGATGACCAGCTACTTCGAAGCCACGGCCCAGCCCAAGATCGGCGCTGCCGGCCACTGGGACTCCGTGGCCAACGATGTCGTCGCCAAGACGCTGGAGACACTGCAAAAGACCGGCATCGAGCGCACCACGCCGGTCCACGTGGCCCTGCCGGCCGAGCCCAGCCCGTTCGACAAGGGTTTTCGTGAGCTGATCATCACCAAGCTCGTGCAAAGCGGCGTGACCGTCATGCTGCAGCCGGCCCAGGCCCAGCTGCAGGTGAGCTACGGCGCCCAGGTCGTGCGCCACGGCAAGCGCCTGCCCAACCCCGAACT
>NZ_JTKZ01000865.1:0-4727 GCF_000799035.1 Delftia sp. ZNC0008 | reverse complement strand
AAGGGCCAGAACGAGGAGGCGCTGTCTGCGCTGCGCGCAGCCATCGACGGCGGCGCGCGCGTGGTCATGCAGGGCAATTCATCGGCCGTGGCCGCCGTGCTGGTCGACGCCATTGCCAAGCACAACGAGCGCGATCCGGCCCGGCGCGTGCTGTACCTGAACTACTCGGCCGTCGATCCCGCGCTCACCAACGAGCGCTGCAGCTTCTGGCACTTTCGCTTCGACGCCCATGCCGACATGCGCATGGCCGCGCTGATGCAGGTGCTGCGCGAGGACGCGGCCGTGCGCAGCGCCTACCTGATCGGGCAGGACTACAGCTTTGGCCAGGCCGTGCTGCGCGAGGCACGGCGCCAGCTGGCCGCGCAGCGGCCCGATGTGGCCATCGTGGGCGACGAGCTGCACCCCGTGGGCCGCGTCAAGGACTTTGCGCCCTATGCCGCCAAGATCAAGGCCAGCGGCGCCCAGGCCGTGATCACGGGCAACTGGGGCAACGATCTGATGCTGCTGGTCAAGGCCGCGCGGGAGGCGGGTTTTGACGGCCGCTTCTACACCTTCTACGGCAATGCGCTGGGCGCGCCCGCTGCCCTGGGCGAGGCCGGCGTGGGCAAGGTGCTGGCCGTGGCCGACTGGCTGCCCAACGTGCCGGGGCCCGACAGCCAGGCCTTCTACAAGGCATTCCGCGAGCGCTTTCCCAGGCCAGCCGATGACTATGTGCACATGCGCATGCAGCTGATGATGGAGGCCCTGGCCCAGTCCATGGCGCGCGCGGGCAGCACGGAAACCGTTGCCGTGGCGCAGGCGCTGGAAAGCGCGGACGTGACCCTGGCCGGACGCAGGGGCCGCATGCGCGCGGCCGACCACCAGTTCCAGCAGGCGCTGGTGGTCGGCGTCATGGACAGGCAGGGGGCGCCCGGCGTGCCCTTCGATGTGGAAGGCTCGGGCTACGGCTTCCGCGTGGTGCGAGAGATCGAGGCCGCGCGTGCCGAGCAGCCTGCGATGTGCCGCATGCGCCGGCCCTGACCACCTCGACGGTTTGGATGGCCTGGATCAGCGGCCCATGGCTGCCGCGACTTCCTGGCCCAGCTCGATCACGGACAGCGCGTAGTAGCTGGACCAGTTGTAGCGCGTGATGGCATAGAAGTTCTCCGTGCCCGCGATGTACAGCGGCTGGCCCTGCGCGCCGTTTTCCAGCTTGACCAGGGCCAGCGGCCCAGGGTGCGCGGCGCCGTCGCCTGGCAACTGCACGCCGCGTGCGGCCATCTCGTCGGCCGTGAACTGGGGAAGGATGTCGGGCGCCAGCAGGGCGGCCAGGTCGGCGCCCTGGGCCTGCATGATCACCGGGTAGTGGGTGGGCATGCCGCTTTTCCAGCCATGCGCGACAAAGTAGTTGGCCACCGAGCCGATGGCATCGGCCGCGCTGCCGAACAGGTCGATGCGGTCGTCGCCGTCAAAGTCCACGGCCCACTTCACCCAGCTGCTGGGCATGAACTGGCCCATGCCCATGGCGCCTGCGTAGCTGCCGCGCAGCGAGAACGGGTCCGTGCCCGCACGGTGGGTGAAGCGCAGGAACTGCTCCAGCTCGCTACGGAAGTACTCGGTGCGCGCCGCAGCGCGCGGGTGGGCGGCAGGGAAGTCGAAGCTCAGCGTGGCCAGGGCGTCCATCACGCGGAAGTTGCCCATCTGCTGGCCGTAGATGGTCTCCACGCCGATGATGCCGACGATGATTTCGGCCGGCACGCCGTACTGCTTTTCGGCACGCGCCAGCGCAGCGGCATTGGCCTGCCAAAAGCGTGTTCCGGCGCGTATGCGCACGGGCTCGACAAAGCGGCTGCGGTAGACGCCCCAGTTCTTGGCCGTGCCCTGGACGGCCGGCGTCATCAGGCGCGGCACCTGGGGCAGAAAGCGGGCCTGGGCGATGGTCTCGCGCACCCAGTCCACCGGCAGGTCGTGGCGCATCGCAATGTCGGCGGCCATCTGCATGGCTTCAGGCCGTTCGCCGTAGGGCGTGCTGCCCTGCACGGTCCTGGCCACGGCGGCGCCGCCAGCGGCCGTAGCGGCGGCAGCAGCGGCCGTGCGCTTTTTCGTGGACGGTTTGGCCGTGGACTTGGTCGTGGTTTTAGCCGAGGTTTTGGCCGTGGCTTGGGCGGCAGGGCTGGCTGCCGGCTTGCCGGCCAGCGCGCTGCAGGGCACGGCCGCGGCCGCGAGCAGCAGCAGGGCGCAGGGGATCAGTCGTTGCTTGGTCATGGTGTGCTTGTCGTGGGACCGGCAGCGGCGGCTTGTGGCCGTGGCTGCGGATTGCGTGGCCAGTCCAGCGCCCGCCATTGGCGTCGCAGGGCGGGCAGGCCGGGGGTGTCGGGTGCGGATGAGGATGGGGATGGCCGTGCGTAGCGCTGGCGCTCCATGCCCAGGAGCCAGTCGTGAAGGGCCTGGGCCGCCTTGGCATCGTCCCGGCCCCAGCGGTCCATGACCTGGGCTGCCAGCGCACGTGGGGGCAGGCTGGCGTCGGCGTCCAGGCCGATGCGCCGCAGCCGGGCGCGGGTCCTGTCCATGAGGCGCAGCCATTCGTCGCGGCTGGTGCGCTGGGCGCGGGCCATCCAGGCCAGCCACGCCAGCGCAGCCACGCCGGCCAGCGCGCCCAGCAGGCGCAGCATGTCCACCCACGAGGGCGATTGCATGCCCAGGTTCTTGAGCAGGTCCAGCTGGCGGCTTTGCGTGTAGTTCAGCACCCACTGGTTCCAGCCGTTGTTGACGGCCTCCCACACAGCGCGCATCTGCTGCAGCATGCCCACGCCCACGAAGTTGCCCATGGCTCCGGCGATGGCGCCCTGCGGTGCGCGCAGGCGCTGGAACTCGCCCACGCGCGACGGGGCCACGGCGCCAGTGGGGTCGATGCGCACCCAGCCCTCATCCTCCAGCCACACCTCGGTCCAGGCATGGGCGTCGGCGTTGCGCACGGTCCAGTAGCCGTCGACCGGGTTGCGCTCGCCACCCTGGTAGCCGGTGACGATGCGGGCAGGCACGCCCATGCCGCGCATCAGCACGGCGAAGGCCGAGGCGATGTGCTCGCAGAATCCCTCTTTGCTGTCGAACCAGAAGTCATCGGCCGTGTGCACGCTGTCCACCACGCCGGGCGCCAGCGTGTAGGTGTAGCCGCCCTTGCGCAGGCGCGCCAGCGCGGCCTGCACCCAGGCGCGGGGCGTGGCATCGGCCAGTTGCGGGTCGGCACGCATCTGCCGGGCCAGCTCCAGCGTGCGCGGGTTGCTGCCTTCGGGCAGCTGGGTGTAGCGGCGCAGGCCGCGCGTGGGCTTGAGCGGGCCGTAGCTGAACTGCACATGGCTTTGGGCGCTGATGCGCACCACGTCGGTGATGGGGCGCCAGGTCAGCCATTGCAGCTGGGGCGTCATGCGGGCGGTGCCCATGCCCGGGGGCAGTTCGGGGGGCTGGGGCGTGGCGTCAAGCATGGTCAGCCAGGGGCGGCGGCTGGGCTCTATGGTCATCTGGTAGCGCACGCCTTCGCCCGAGACGCGCAGCTGGGCGCTGTCCAGCCCGGCCTCCGTGTCCATCTGCCATTCCTGGCCGTCGAAGCGCGACAGCACGGGGCCTCGGAAGTACAGGGTGTTGGCCGGTGGCGGGGCGCCGTCGGGCGTGTCGAAGCGCAGGCGCAGTGCGATGTTCTCGTCCAGCACCAGCGAGGCCATGGAGCCCACGCGCATGTTCTCCGACAGGCCGCTGCGGCCGGCCAGGTCGTTGCCCGGCACGCCCCACAGCGGGGCCATGCGCGGAAAGAACAGGAACAGCGCCACCATCACCGGCGTGCCCCACAGCGCCAGCAGGGCTGCCGTGCGCAGCGCCTGGGTCAGCGGCGGCCGGCCGGCGGTCATGTGGGCATTGACCAGGGCCGTGAGCAGGCCCAGCAGGCCCAGCACCATGGCCAGGGCCAGCAGCAGGGACTGCGAGTAGAAGAAGTTGGCCAGCAGCGCGAAGAAGCCCAGGAAGAACACCACCATGGCGTCGCGCCGGGCGCGCAGCTCCAGTGTCTTGAGCGCCAGCAGCAGCACGATCAGGGTCACACCCGCATCGCGCCCGACAAAGGTGCCGTGCGAGACCCAGGTGGCGCCCAGGGCCAGCAGCAGCAGTCCGCCCAGCAGCCAGCGGCCGGGCAGGGGCTGGCCGCGCCAGGCCAGCAGGGCGCGCCACAGCAGCAGGCCGGCCACGAAGACCATGGTCCACCAGGGCGTGTGGGCGGCCTGGGGCATCAGCACCCAGGCCACCACGGCCAGCAGGAACAGGGTGTCGCGCGCATCGCGGGGCAGGGCGGCCAGGCGCTGGCGCCAAGTGGCCGCAGGCTGCGCAATGGCTTGGAAGGAGGAGGGCATGGACGTGCGATTCATGGGCAGGCCGCCAGGGCTTCCAGGCAGAGCGTGGCATGGGCCGGGCCCTGGTCGGGGGCGATCTCGCGGCCGTCGGGCAGGCGCAGGCCCCAGGTCAGGTCCTGCTGGCGCGCGGCCAGCACCCAGGCGGTCAGGCGGCTGAGGCGGGCCTCGGGGTCGGCCAGGCCGGTGGCCTTGGCATCCAGCCACAGGCGGTGCTGCTGGGACAGCGGGCGGTCGCGGCTCACCAGCTGGTTGCTGCCCGTGGCAAAGGCCTGTGCAGCCTTTTTCCAGACCACCAGCTTGAGCGGATCGCCGCGACGGTAGGCCCGCACACCGTCGAACTCGTCGACGCGG
>NZ_JTKZ01000007.1:0-3654 GCF_000799035.1 Delftia sp. ZNC0008 | reverse complement strand
CCGCGTTGCCAAGCTGCTGGCCGAAAACAACCTGTCGGCCGCCGGCGTGGCTGGCTCCGGCAAGGATGGCCGCGTGACCAAGGGTGACGCGCTGGCCGCCATCAAGGGCGGCGTGCAGTCCACCGCTGCCGTCATTCCCACCGGCGTGCCCACCAAGGCGCTGCCCCAGGTGTCGGCTCCGTCCGCCAAGGAAGACCTCAGCGGCCGTCCCGAGCAGCGCGTGCCCATGAGCCGCCTGCGTGCCCGCGTGGCCGAGCGTCTGCTGCAGTCGCAGTCCACCAACGCCATCCTGACCACGTTCAATGAAGTGAACATGGCCCCGGTGATGGATCTGCGCAAGAAGTTCCAGGACGCCTTCACCAAGGAACACGGCACCAAGCTGGGCTTCATGTCCTTCTTCGTCAAGGCGGCCGTGCACGCCCTGAAGAAGTACCCGGTGCTCAACGCATCCGTGGACGGCAACGACATCGTCTACCACGGCTACTTCGACATCGGTATCGCCGTGGGTTCGCCCCGTGGCCTGGTGGTGCCCATCCTGCGCAATGCAGACCAGATGAGCTTCGCCGACATCGAAAAGAAGATTGCCGAATTCGGCAAGAAGGCTGCCGAAGGCAAGCTGGGCATTGAAGAAATGACCGGCGGCACCTTCTCCATCTCCAATGGCGGCACCTTCGGCTCGATGATGTCCACCCCCATCATCAACCCGCCCCAGTCGGCCATCCTGGGCGTGCACGCCACCAAGGACCGTGCCATGGTCGAGAACGGCCAGGTCGTGGTGCGCCCGATGAACTATCTGGCCATGTCCTATGACCACCGCATCATCGACGGCCGCGAAGCCGTGCTGGGCCTGGTGGCCATGAAGGACGCGCTGGAAGATCCTTCGCGCCTGCTGTTCGACCTGTAATTCCACAGGGTTCGACACGACGAAAACCCACCCTTGGCCGCGCGCCCTGCGGTGGGTTTTTTCATGCATCACAGACAAGAGATTCCTGAAATGAGCAAGCAATTCGACGTCATCGTCATCGGCGCGGGCCCTGGCGGCTACATCGCCGCCATCCGTGCCGCGCAACTGGGCTTCAACGTGGCCTGTATCGACGAGTGGAAGAACGCCGCCGGCGGCGCCGCTCCGGGCGGCACCTGCACCAACGTGGGCTGCATTCCCTCCAAGGCCCTGCTGCAGTCGTCCGAGCACTTCGAGCACGCCAACCTGCACTTTGCCGACCATGGCATCTCCACCGGCAAGGTCGAGATGGACGTGGCCAAGATGATCGCCCGCAAGGATGCGGTCGTGAAGCAGAACAACGACGGCATCCTGTACCTGTTCAAGAAGAACAAGGTCACGTTCTTCCACGGCCGTGGTTCCTTCGTCAAGGCCGTCGAAGGCGGCTACGAGATCAAGGTCGCCGGCAAGGAAGAGGAAGTGCTGACGGGCAAGCAGATCGTGGTGGCCACCGGCTCCAACGCCCGCGCTCTGCCCGGCGTGCCCTTCGATGAAGAGAACATCCTGTCCAACGACGGCGCCCTGCGCCTGGGCAAGGCCCCCAAGAAGCTGGCCCTGATTGGCGCCGGCGTGATCGGCCTGGAAATGGGCTCGGTCTGGCGCCGTCTTGGCACCGAAGTCATCGTGCTCGAGGGCATGGACAAGTTCCTGCCCGCCGTGGACGAGCAGATCGCCAAGGAAGCCAAGAAGGCCTTCGACAAGCAGGGCCTGAAGATCGAGCTGGGCGTGAAGATCGGCGAAGTCAAGTCCGGCAAGAAGGGCGTGTCCATCGCCTACACCAACGCCAAGGGTGAAGCCCAGGCGCTGGAGGCTGACAAGCTCATCATCTCCATTGGCCGCACGGCCAACACCGCCGGCCTCAATGCCGAGGCGGTGGGCCTGGCCCTGGACGAGCGCGGCTGCATCGTGGTCGATGACGACTGCAAGACCAGCCTGCCCGGCGTCTGGGCCGTGGGCGACGTGGTGCGCGGCCCGATGCTGGCGCACAAGGCCGAGGAAGAGGCCGTGGCCGTGGCCGAGCGCATCGCCGGCCAGCATGGCCATGTGAACTTCGGCACCATCCCCTGGGTGATCTACACCAGCCCCGAAATCGCCTGGGTGGGCCGCACCGAGCAGCAACTGAAGGAGCAGGGCGTCAAGTACAAGGCCGGCAGCTTCCCCTTCCTGGCCAACGGCCGTGCGCGCGCCCTGGGCGACACCACGGGCATGGTCAAGTTCCTGGCCGATGCCGAAACCGACGAGATCCTGGGCGTGCACATGGTCGGCCCCATGGTCTCGGAGCTGATCTCCGAAGCCGTTGTTGCCATGGAGTTCAAGGCATCGAGCGAAGACATCGCCCGCATCTGCCATGCCCACCCCTCGCTGTCCGAAGCCACCAAGGAGGCTGCCCTGGCAGTCGACAAGCGTACTCTGAACTTCTGAGTGCCAGGCTAGCCATCTAGCCAATCCGAGACCTGAAAGCGCTTGCTCTGCAAGCGCTTTCAGCTTCTGAATACATAGCAAATGGTTGATGCTGCATGAGCGTTTCAGTGCGAGAGGCCTACGAGGCCGAACTGGTAGCCAAGGGCTTTCACAGTGATCCTGCGCAACTGCGCGCCGTCGAGGCGCTGCAGCGCTGTGCCGACGACTGGACGGTCTACCGCCAGCGCCGCTCCAATGCCTTCAAGAAGCTCATCAACCATCCCGAGATCCCCCGTGGCGTCTACATGTACGGCGGGGTGGGGCGCGGCAAGAGCTTTCTCATGGATTGCTTCTTCAATGCCGTGCCGCTCAGGCGCAAGGTGCGCCTGCATTTCCATGAATTCATGCGCGAGGTCCACCGTGAACTCGCCGTGCTGCAGGGCACCCAGAACCCGCTGGACGTGCTGGGTGCGCGCATCTCCAAGAAGTACAAGCTGATCTGCTTCGATGAATTCCACGTGGCCGACATCACGGACGCGATGATCCTGCACCGGCTGCTGGTGTCGCTGTTCGCCAACGGCGTGGGCTTTGTCACCACCTCCAACTTCAAGCCCGACGAGCTGTACCCGGGCGGCCTGCACCGCGACCGCATCCTGCCGGCCATCGACCTGCTCAACGAACGCATGGAAGTCGTCAACGTGGACAACGGCACGGACTACCGCCGCCGCACGCTGGAAAACGCCAGGCTCTACCACACGCCGCTGGGTGCCGAGGCCGATGCGGCCATGACCGAGACCTTCGACAAGCTGGCCGAGGTCAAGGACGAGGACCCGGTGCTGCACATCGAGGCGCGCGAGATCCGTGCGCGCCGCCGCGCCGGCGGCGTGGTCTGGTTCGACTTCCGCGAGCTGTGCGGTGGCCCGCGCTCGCAGAACGACTACCTGGAGATCGCAAGCCAGTTCCACACCGTGCTGCTGTCCGACGTGCCCTATATGCCGGTCAACATGGCGTCGCCCGCGCGGCGCTTCACCTGGCTGGTGGACGTGCTGTACGACCGCAGGGTCAAGCTGGTCATCTCGGCCGCCGTGCCGCCCGAGCAGCTTTACACTGAGGGCCCGCTGGCCCATGAGTTCCCCCGCACCGTCTCGCGCCTGAACGAGATGCAGTCCAAGGAATTCCTGGCGCTGGAGCGCCGCGTGGTGGATACCAGCCTGACCTGAGGCAGGTGGCCGCGCCTGGCGTCGTTTACGCGG
>NZ_JTKZ01000131.1:0-9834 GCF_000799035.1 Delftia sp. ZNC0008 | reverse complement strand
CCGCGTGGACAGGTCCATGACCATGCCCATGTCGTGCTCCACCATGAGCACGGTCACGCCCCATTCGGCGCGCACGTCCAGGATGAAGCGCGCCATGTCCTCGGTCTCCTCGCGGTTCATGCCGGCCACGGGCTCGTCCAGCATCAGGATGCGCGGCTGCATGGCCAGGGCGCGCGCCATCTCCACGCGCTTTTGCAGGCCGTAGGACAGGGCGGCCACGGGCGCATGTCGGATGTGGTCTATCTCCAGGAAATCGATGATGCGCTCCTCGATGTCGCGGCGCAGCTCGGCCTCTTCGCGGCGAGCGCGGCCCAGATAGAGCAGGGCATCGAACACGTTGGTGCGCAGGTGGGCGTGGCGGCCCAGCTTGATGTTGTCCAGCACCGTCATGCCCCGGAACAGCGCAATGTTCTGGAAGCTGCGCCCCAGGCCCAGCCGCGCGCGGCGCGGCGCCGGCACGCGCGTGATGTCCTCGCCCTGGAAGCGGATGGAGCCGCCCGTCGGCCGGTAAAAGCCCGAGATGGTGTTGAACAGCGACGTCTTGCCCGCGCCGTTGGGACCGATCACGGCCGTGATCGAGCCGGGCTGCACATCGAAGCCCACGCCCGACAGCGCCTTCACGCCGCCAAAGGCGAGCGTGATGCCATCGACCTGCAGCAAGGGGGCGGGCGGGCCGCCGTCGGGGTGTGTCTCCATGGCTGTCTCGTGCGTTGGTTCGTCGAGCCGGGCAGGAGCCTACTGGTGCGTAGGCTGTTTACTTTGGAGTAGATTCTGGTTGTCGCCCACCGCATGCAGCATCGGTGATTTCCCCGGTGCACCCGCCGCCATGAAGCCATCGAGCCCTGAAACCAAGACCCGACCCAGCCCCGGAACCCGCGCCCGCAAAGGCCGTGCGGCGCCCGCCGTGGACTCGCCCTGGAGCGGCACGCCCGACCGCGAGCAGCAGCGCGAGGCCAAGCGCCAAGCCGTGCTGCAGGCCGCCGCGCAGCTGTTCAACGAGCGCGGCTTCTCCGCCACCTCGCTGGACGACATCGCCGCGCGGCTGGGCGTGAGCAAGCCCACGCTGTACTACTACGTCAAGAACAAGGACGAGATCCTGCTGCAGTGCGTGAACCAGGGCCTGGCCATGACGCTGAAAGGCATCGAGGCCTCGCGCCGCGCAGGTGGCCAGGCCGTGGACCAGCTGCGCGCCTGCATGCAGGTCTATGCGCGCATCGTCACCATGGACTTCGGCATGTGCCTGATCCGTGTCGGCGACGAACAGGTCCCCCCCGACAGCCGCCGCGAACTGCGCCGCCAGAAGGCCGCCATAGACCAGGCCTTCCGCCGCCTGGTGGCCGCCGGCGTGCAGGAGGGCTCCCTGGCCCCCTGCGACCCCAAGATGACGGCCTTCGTGATTGCCGGCGCGCTCAGCTGGATAGGCCGCTGGTACCAGCCCGGCGGCCAGTACTCGGCCGAGGAAGTGGCGCAGCAGTGCATTGATACCTTGATGGGGGGGGTGTTGCGCAGGGACCAGGCCCCTGCACAGCAAAAGAAGCGGGCGCGCAATCCGGATTCGAAACGTGCAGCAGCCGAGGCCCGAGGCCCAGGACAACCGCCCGGCGGGGCAGCAGGCTAGGGCGCCGTACTGCCCTCGTCCTGCGCTGCCAGATCATCCAATATCGGGCAGTCCGGCCGGTCGTCGCCGTGGCAGCAGTGCACCAGGGTCTTGAGCGTGCGCTGCATGGCCTGCATGGCGGCGATGCGCTCGGTCAGTGCGTCGATGTGGCGCTGGGCGATGTCCTTGACCTGGCTGCTGGCACGGCTCTTGTCCTGCCACAGGCCCAGCAAGGTGGCGATCTCGTCCATGGAGAAACCGAGGTCGCGGGCGCGGCGGATGAAGCGCAGGGCGTGCACGTCGGACTCGGCGTACTGGCGGTAGCCGCCGTCCGTGCGGTGCATGGGCGGCAGCAGGCCCTGGGCTTCGTAGTGGCGCACCATGCGCGCCGAGACACCGGCGCGGCGCGCGGCCTCGCCGATGGAGACGGGCCAGTGCTGTGCTTGGGCGGACATGGTGCGTGTCACTCCGGGGACTCAGGCGACCTTGTAGCCTTCTTCGGCGATGGCCGCGCCCAGCGCCTCGCGGCTGGCGCTGCTGTCGACTTCCACGCGCTGGGCTGCGCGATCGATTTTTACCTGGGCCTGGTCATCCACGCCCTGCACGGCCTGGGTGACGGCGCGTTCGCAGTGGCCGCAGGTCATGCCCTGCACGGTGAAAACATGTTGCATTTCTAGCTCCTGGTTGGGGCGCGCCGAAGTGGCGCAAGCCATGGACGGCATGTTGAACCCTGACACCATGGCAAGGTCAAGCGCCTGGCTGGGCAAGGGTTGATTTGGCCCAACTCGATGTGAGTCGGCCGGCTCAATGATCCGCTGCAATGGCCGATAGATCGAAAAGAGCCGTGAATATGCAAAAACCGTCATAGACCATTGGCGATCATCTGACAAACTGCAACAATTTGTATTTACGTTGGCGCTATGCATTTGGAGACCGTGCGTGCGCCCTGACTGACAGAGAGGAAAACGGTCATGAACTTGTTGGGAATGATGCGGGCTTTCACGATCCGCACGCGGATGCTGGGTGCCATCGCCATGGTGCTGGTGCTGCTGGGTCTGCTGGGCGGAGCCGGGATGCTGGGCATGTTCCGCATCCATGGCATGAGTCAGCAGTTCATGCATACCTCGTACGCCAAGATGGGCTACATGGTGGAGCTGCGCGCCGAGCTGGGCGCGGTGCGCGCCCATGAAAAGGACATGATCATCCAGTACGAGCGTGCCGACGAGGTGCGCAAGGCCCACGGGCAGTGGCTGGCGGCCATCGAGCGCGTCAAGGCCGTGGCGGGGCGTTTTCTGAAGGACGAGGACCCTGCCGACGATGCCATCGTCAGCGGCATCTCCGACCGTGTGGACCGCTACCGCCAGCAGTTCGAGCACATTGCGCGCCAGCTGGAGGCCGGTGGCTACGACACGGCCACCACGGCCAACCGCATGAGCGGCAAGGCCATGGCCGAGGTGGCCGAGGTCGAAAAGCTCATCGCCCAGCTCGACCAGCTGCTGCGCCAGCAGGTCGATGCCATGGCCGCCGAGGAGCAGGGCGTGGCCGAGCAGACGCAGTGGATCTTCGTCGCCGCCGTGGTGCTCACGGTGCTGGTGGTGGTGCCGCTGACGCTGATGAACATGCTGTCCATCTGCCGCCCCCTGGTGCAGGCGCGCCAGACGGCGCTGACCATCGCCCAGGGCGACCTTTCGCAGAGCGTCAAGGTGGAGGGCAAGGACGAGGTGGCCGACCTGCAGCGCGCGCTGGACCAGATGCAGCAGAGCCTGGGCTCCATGGTGACCCAGGTGCGCGACGCCAGCGGCAACATCGCCACGGCCAGCCAGGAGATCGCCACGGGCAACCAGGACCTGTCCTCGCGCACAGAGCAGACGGCCAGCAATGTGCAGGAGACCGTGGCCTCGCTGTCCCAGCTCACGGCCACGGTGCAGCAGACGGCATCGTCCTCGCAGCTGGCCAACCAGCTGGCGGCCTCTGCCTCGACCACGGCCACGCGCGGTGGCGACGTGGTGGCCCAGGCTGTGGTCAGCATGCAGGAGATCACGACCTCCAGCCGCAAGATCGGCGACATCATCGGCCTGATCGACTCCATCGCCTTCCAGACCAACATCCTGGCGCTGAACGCCGCCGTGGAAGCGGCACGTGCCGGCGAGCAGGGCCGCGGCTTTGCCGTGGTGGCGGCCGAGGTGCGATCCCTGGCCCAGCGCTCGGCCCAGGCGGCCAGCGAGATCAAGGCGCTGATCCAGACCAGCGTGCAGGCCGTGGACGTGGGCGTGCGCCAGGTCGAGGACGCGGGCAAGACCATGAAGGAAATCGTGGACAGCGTGCAGCGCGTGGGCGACATCATTGGCGAGATCACGGCGGCTTCCAGCGAGCAGTCGGGAGGCATCGGCCAGGTCAACCAGGCCGTGGGCGATATCGACCGCATGACGCAGCAGAACGCAGCCCTGGTCGAGGAATCGGCTGCCGCCGCCGAGTCGCTGCGCGAGCAGGCCGCGCGCCTGGCGCAGGTGGTGGGCCAGTTCCGCATTGCCGGTGCGGCCGTGGCATCCATGGGCTCGCATGCTTCCTACGGCCGTCCCTCCCAGGGCCAGCCCAGCCTGGCGCCGGCCGCAGGCCGCGCCTCGCTGGCCTCTGGCCGTGACACGCGCGAGACCCAGCTGCTGGAACACGCCTGAGATAGCGGACGCAGGGACAGGGGCCCGGCCCCTGTTCCACGTGAATCGTCTGGATAAAAAAAGCGGAGTGCGATGCACTCCGCTTTTTGTTTGTGCGGCCGCCAATCAGGCCTGGCGCGCGAACGGGTAGTCGATATAGCCCTCTGCGCCGCCGCCGTAGAACAGGCTGGAGTTCCAGGGATTCAGCGGCAGGTCGTCGCGCAGGCGGTGGACCAGGTCGGGATTGGAGATGAAGGCCTTGCCGAAGGCCACGATATCGGCGTGGCCGCTTTCCACGGCGCGCAGGGCCATGTCGCGGTCATAGCCGTTGTTGACCATCCAGGCGCCCTGGCCGCCGGCCTCGCGGTAGGCGGATTTGAGGGCCGCGTAGTCGAAGGGCCGGTCGGGCAACTCACGCGGGCCGCCGGTGGAGCCTTCGATGATGTGGATGTAGGCCAGGCCCAGCGGCGCCAGCTGGCGCACCACGTATTCGAACAGCGGCTGGGGGTCGGCATCGGCGATGTCGTTGGCCGGCGTCACGGGCGACAGGCGGATGCCCACGCGGCCGCCGCCCACGGCATCGGCGGCGGCGCGTGTGCATTCGAGCAGCAGGCGGGCGCGGTTCTCGATGCTGCCGCCGTAGTCGTCATCGCGCCGGTTGGCGCCGGTCTTGAGGAACTGGTCCAGCAGGTAGCCGTTGGCGCCGTGCAGCTCCACGCCGTCGAAACCGGCCGTCTCCACGGCATTGCGCGCGGCCACGGCGAAGCTGTGGACGATGGCGGGCAGCTCGTGCTGGGCGAGCGCGCGCGGCGCGGAGGTGGGCACGAACTGGCCCTTGCCCGAGTCCTCGTCGATCACATAGGTCTTGGATCTGGCCGCCACCGGGGACGGTCCCACGGGCGCCTGGCCTTCGGGCTGCAGCGAGGTGTGCGAGACCCGGCCCACATGCCACAGCTGGGTGACGATGCGCCCGCCGGCCTTGTGCACGGCGTCGGTCACGCGCCTCCAGCCGTCGAGCTGCTCGCTGCCGTACAGGCCCGGCACATGGGCATAGCCCTGGCCCTGGTGGCTGATGGCCGTGCCTTCGCTGATCAGCAGGCCGGCGCTGGCGCGCTGGGCGTAGTAGGTGACCATGATGTCGTTGGGCAGGGCCTGGGGTGCGCGGTTGCGCGTCAGCGGTGCCATGGCGATGCGGTTGGGCAGGCGCAGTTCGCCAGCCTGTATGGGTTCGAACAGAGAGGTCATGCAACGGGGCTTTCTGTGCGTGAAGCAAAAGCGCCACCCGTGCGGGCGGCGCGGCGTACGGCACAGATTACGCCCATGGAATCAATCGTGCAGGCCAGGGATTTGCGCGCTGTCGTGCAGGCGACGGTGCTGTGCCACGAGTCGGCCCAGCGCCTGCATCTGCGCTGTCACGAAGCTGCGCGTGGCGGCATCGGTGCACAGGCCCTGGCTGTCGAATTTCTGCGCCGCCTGGCCCACAAACACCTCGGGCCGGGCCAGCACGTCGGCTTCCATGCACTGCAATACCTTGCGCAGTTCGTACTGGACGCGCGCCCCGCCCAGCGGGCCCGGCGAGGCCGAGACAAGGGCCACGGGCTTGTGCCGAAAGGGCTGGTCGTCGCCACGCGAGATCCAGTCCAGCGCATTCTTGAACATGCCTGGAATGGAGAAGTTGTACTCGGGAGTGGCCAGCACCACGGCGTCGGCACGGCGGATGCGCTCGCGCAACTGGTGCACGGGTTCCGGCATGCCCGTGGCCAGCAGGTCGGCATCCAGCGGCGGCAGCGCGCGCCAGTCGCAGACCTGCATCGTGGCCTGGGGTGGCAGGCATTCGCCCGCCAGCTCCAGCAGCAGGCGGTTCAGGGAATGGCGGCGCAGGCTGCCGCACAGTCCGATGATGTCCATGGCGTCAGGCCTGCAGCGCGATGCCGACCTGCTGGATGACGCCGCGCCAGCGCGCGATCTCGGCGCCCACCATGCCACGCATCTCCTCGGGGCTGCAGGGCGTGGCCGCGCTGCCGGCGCTGGCCAGGGCCTGGAGCAGGTCGGGCTCCTTCAGGGCCTTGTGGGTTTCGGCGGCCAGCCTTTGCACCACGTCGGCGGGCGTGCCTGCGGGCGCGGCCAGGCCCAGCCAGGAGCGCACCTCGAAGCTGGGCAGCACGGCCGAGGCCGGCGGCACCTCGGGCAGAGTGGGCCAGGCCTGGGCGCTGGTGACAGCCAGGGCGCGCAGCCGGCCCGACTTGATGTGCGGCATGGCCACGGTCAGCGTGTCGCTGAGCACGTCCACATCGCCCGCTATCACGGCCTGCACGGGTGCGCCGCCGCCCCGGTAGGGCACGTGCAGCAGCTGCACCTTGGCCGTGGAGCCCAGCAGCTCGCCGGCCATGTGCTGGGTGGAGCCCACGCCCACCGAAGTGAAGGTGATGCGTCCCGGCTCCTTGCGGGCCATGGCCAGCAGATCGGCGAGGGTCCTGGCGGGATGCTCGGCGCGCACGGCCACCACGAAGGGAAAGGACGAGACGGTGGAGACAAAGGCGAAGTCCTTGACCGCGTCGTAGGGCAGCGATTTGCGCAGCGCGGCCGACACGGTGTGCGCGCCCGTGAGCATGACCAGGCTGTAGCCGTCCGGCACCGCCTTGGCCACGAAGTTGCTGGCAATGGAGCCGCCCGCGCCGCTCTTGATCTCCACCACCACGGGCTGCCTGAGCGATTCCTGCAGCTTCTGGGCCACGAGCCGGGCCACCACGTCGGCATTGCCGCCCGCGCCAAAGCCGTGGATCAATTGAATGGGCCGGTTGGGAAAACCGCCCTGGGCCCGGGCCGTGGGCAGGGCGAGTGAGGCGGCGCCTGCAAGCAGGGCCGCGCGTCGGGTGATGGCATTCATGTCGTGTCTCCTTTTTTTGTATTGCGCGCGGCGGACGTGTCCAGTGGCTTCGCTGGCGTTGCTGCTAGCGGTCCGCGCGCGCGTAGCCGGTCTGGGCGCCGTAGAGCTTTGCGCGCTGCGACCAGTCGTGGGTCTCGTTCCACAGGGCCAGCACCTGCATGGCCTCCTGCTCGAAGACCTGGTGGCGCGCCGCGTCGGCCGTGCGCGCGGTCAGCTCCAGGCGGTGGCCCGAAGGGTCGAAGAAGTAGATGGAGGTGATGAAGTCGTCGTGGTTGGTGGGGCCCACCACGTCAATGCCCCGGTCCAGCAGGTCCTGCCGGGCGCGCAGCACGGTGTCCACGTCGGCGACCTCGAAGGCGAAGTGCTGTATCCAGCCCGGCGACTCCATGTCCTTCATCTGGCCCGGGTCCCTGGGGCACTCGAAGAAGGCGATGGAGCTGCCGTCCTCCATCTCGAAAAAGATGTGGATGTGCGGGCTGTACTGGCCCGTGGAGGGCACATGGTCCTCGCCCATGGCGTGGGTGAAGCGCAGGCCCAGCACCTCGGTATAGAAGCGCACGGTCTCGGCCGCGTCCTTGCAGCGGTAGGCGGCGTGGTGAAGCTTTTTGCACAGCATGGATGTCTCCTGTCAGTCGGTGGAAAAGGGGCCGGAAGTGGACGCGGGGCCTGTGGCGCCGTGGAGCGGCTCCTGGCAGCCGCTCCACTGGGGCTGGAAGAAGGGGGCCGGGACCAGGAGCTTCGATTCCTGGCTTTGCAGCAGCGGCAGCATGCGCGCGACATAGGCCTGCCAGCGTGGCTCGGCCAGCAGGCGGGCGCGGCGCTCGGCGCGCTCGTTCAGGTCCGTATAGGCCCACAGGTGGACGATCTGGTTGAGTGGCCCCGAGTCGCTGGTGTAGTAGCCGACCATGCGGCCCAGAATGCGTTGCTGCAGCTCCAGGCCCTCGGCCTGGTAGAGCGCCAGGTAGTCCCGCCACTTGCCGGGGTGGGCGGTGTAGGTGCGTTGTTCGACGAGCATGCCGTGCCTTTTTTCAACCGAGGCTGTGGCCGCCGTCGATCACGATGCGCGTGCCCGTGGCCGTGCGCAGATGCGTGGCGCAGGCGAGGATGGCCTGCGCCACATCGCCGGGCTCGACCACGCGGCCCAGCGGCGTGTGCGCGGCCTTTTTCTCCAGCTCCTGGCGGCTGCGGCCCCCCACGAAGCCCGTGTCCACGGCGGCGGGCGAGACGCAGAGAAAGCGCACCGGGCCGAAGGCGCGCGCCATGGACACCGTCAGCGTGTCCAGCGCGGCCTTGGCGGCGCAATAGGCCATGTTGCTGCCTAGGCCCGTGAAGGCGGAGACCGAGGACACGTTGACCACGGCGGCATCCTGCGAGGCGCGCAGCAGCGGCAGCAGGGCCCGCGTCACGGCATAGGTGCCGCCCACATTGGCGCACAGGATGCGGTTGAACAGCGCGGGCTCCAGCGCATCGATCTGCGCGTGCGCGATGCGCTCGGTGAAGCCCGCGCAGTTGACCAGCAGGTCCACCCGGCCCAGGTGCTGCTGCAGCCACTGAGCGGCGGTGGCGTGGCTGGCCTCGTCTTGCAGCGACAGCTGCAGCGTGTGGTGGCTGCCCGGCAGTTCCTCGCGCAGCGCCTGGGCGCGGTCGCGGCCCTGGTGGTAGCCGATCACGACGGTGGCGCCCTCGCGGGCCAGGGCCCGCGCCGTGGCGGCGCCTATGCCGCTGCTAGCGCCGGTGACGACGGCGATTCTGTCTTGCAATGGCGGATGGGAGAGTTGCATCATTCGGAAATCCGTGGCGCCCGGCCTTGCCGTGCCCTGGCCGGGCCGTGGTTGATCGGCCATTCCGATTGTTTTCAAATCGCCCGGCGGCGCCACTCAGTTGTCCGATAAACGAACATGACCTCATCGTCCGATGCCGGCTCCCTCAAGCGGGGCGTGGCCTTTCTCAAGCTGCTGGCGACCGGGGGCGTGCGCGGTTGCCCGCTCAGCGAACTGGCCGAAAAATCCGGCGTGCCCCACCCTTCGGCCCACCGCATCCTCAAGCAGCTGATTGCCGAGCGCCTGGTGGTGCACGACGCCCAGACCCACCGCTACCGGCTGGGGCCGCTGGCCTTCGAGCTGGGCTTGGCCGGGTCGATGCTGCACGACATACGCGACCTGTGCGAGCCGGCCATGGCGGCGCTGTCACGTGAAACCGAGGACACGGCCTACCTGGTGGTGCGCAGCGGATTCGAGGCCGTGTGCCTGCACCGGCTCGAAGGCGACTTCCCCATACGCACGCTGGTGCTGCAGGTCGGCAGCCGGCGCCCGCTGGGCGTGGGCGCCGGTGGGCTGGCCGTGCTGGCCGCCATTGCGCCCGAGGAGCGCGAGGCCATCATCGAGCGCGTGGCGCCCGCCCTGCCGGCCTTTGGCAAGCTCACCGATGCGGGACTGCGCCTGGCCTGCGAGGAAACGGCCCGCGCAGGCGTGGCCGTGATACAGAACCGCGTGAGCCTGGGCGTGACGGCCGTGGGCGCGCATTTTTGCGACAGCATGGGCCAGGCCATGGGGGCGGTCAGCGTGGCCGCGCTGACCCAGCGCATGACGGCGGCGCGCGTGCGGCGCATCGCCCAGCAGGTGCGCGCTGCGGCGGCCCAGATAGAGCAGCGCATCCGCACGCGCAAAAGATAAGGGGCCGGCTGGTCTACAACGCGG
>NZ_JTKZ01000261.1:0-13712 GCF_000799035.1 Delftia sp. ZNC0008 | reverse complement strand
ACATGGATCGAACATGTGACCCCTGCCGTGTGAAGGCAGTGCTCTACCGCTGAGCTAATCACCCATATGTCGTTACTGCGACAAGACTTAGATTATGTCATAACTTCTAGGACTGATTTTCGAAGCTGCGCCAAATTGTCTTGCCGCCGCTCGATTTATCCATCTGCACCATCACGTCCTCGTGCGCGGCCAGCTCCTGATCATTGGCGCTCACCACGCGCAGCCTGAAGCTGCGCAGATCGACCTGCGCGACCACCAGGCCGCCCTCGGACTGGGCCGGCTCCTCCACCATCAGCAGGGCCTCCTGGCCTCGCGTGAGGTTGATGTAGACATCGGCCAGCAGTTCCGCATCCAGCAAGGCGCCGTGCAGCGTGCGCCCGGAGTTGTCCACTTCCAGGCGGTCGCACAGCGAGTCCAGCGAGTTGCGCTTGCCTGGGAACATTTCCTTGGCCATGACCAGGGTGTCGATGACACCGCTCACACACTGCCTGATCGGCGGGCGGTTGGCAAGCTCCAGCTCCTTGTTCAGGAATCCCAGATCGAAAGGCGCGTTGTGAATGATGAGTTCAGCGCCTTGCAGATACTCCCAGATCTCATCGACCTTTTGCTCGAAGCGAGGCTTGTCCTTGAGGAACTCGGTGGTGATGCCGTGCACGCGCAGCGCGTCCGGATGGCTGTCGCGCCCCGCATTGAAGTACAGATGCAAGTTGTTGCCGGTCAGCTTGCGGTTGACCATCTCCACGCACCCCAGCTCGATGAGCCGGTCGCCGTTGTCGGCGGACAGGCCCGTGGTTTCCGTGTCGAGAATGATTTGACGCGACATGTGCTGGGTCCTCAGTGGTTTTCCTTGGCGTGGTTGAGCGAGTACTTGGGAATCTCGATGGTCACGTCCTCGCGCGCCAGGATGGCCTGGCAGGACAGGCGGGACTGCGGCTGCAGGCCCCATGCGCGGTCCAGCAGATCTTCTTCCTCTTCCTCGGCCTCGTTCAACGAGTTGTAGCCTGCCTTGACCACCACGTGGCAGGTGGTACATGCACAGCTCATGTCGCAGGCGTGCTCGATCTTGATGTTGTTGTCCAGCAGTGCCTCGCAGATGGAGGTGCCGGCAGGCGCCTCGATTTCGGCACCCTGAGGACAGTATTCGGCGTGGGGAAGTATTTTGATAACGGGCATGGCGGATCTGCGTTCGGATCAGAAATCAGGAAAGGGATTGCACGCTCTTGCCGGCCAGGGCCTGCTGGATGCTGCGGTTCATGCGCTCGGCGGCAAAGGACTCCGTGCCCTTGGCCAGCGCCTGTGTTGCGGCCTCGATGACGGCGGCATCCTCGGAGCCCATGCTGGCGCGCAGGGCGTCGACCAGAGCGTCGATGGCTGCGCGCTGGTCTGCAGCCAGCACATCGCCATCGGCCTGCAGCGCGCTCTCCGTGGCCATGAGCATGCGGTCGGCATCGACACGCGCCTCCACCAGCGCGCGCGCCTGAATGTCCTGCTGGGCCGTGGCAAAGCCGTCCTGCAGCATGCGGGCGACCTCGTCGTCCGAGAGGCCGTACGAGGGCTTGACATGGATATGCGCCTCGACGCCGCTGATCTGCTCCTTGGCACCCACCGACAGCAGGCCGTCGGCATCCACGGTGAAGGTCACGCGGATGCGCGCCGCGCCGGCTGCCATGGGCGGGATGCCGCGCAGTTCGAAACGCGCCAGGCTGCGGCAGTCCGCCACAAGATCGCGCTCACCCTGCACCACATGAATGGCCAGGGCCGTCTGCCCGTCCTTGTAGGTGGTGAAGTCCTGGGCGCGGGCCGTGGGAATGGTCTCGTTGCGCGTGATGATGCGCTCCACCAGACCGCCCATGGTCTCCACACCCAGCGACAGGGGAATCACATCCAGCAGCAGCATGTCGCCGCTGGAACTGTTGCCCGCGAGTTGATTGGCCTGAATGGCAGCGCCCAACGCCACGACTTCATCGGGATTGAGGTTGACGAGAGGATCGCGGCCAAAGAACTGGGCCACTGCCTCGCGCACCTGGGGCATGCGGGTGGAACCACCGACCAGGACCACGCCTTGCACCTCGTCGCGCGTCAGGCCAGCGTCCTTGAGTGCGCGGCGCACCGCCGCCAGCGAGCGCGCCGTCAGATGGGCCGTGCTCGCATCGAAGTCGCCACGCTTGACATCGAAATGCACAGTGCCGGTGGACAGCTCTGCCGTGAACGTGGCGGCCTGAGCATCCGTCAATGCCTGCTTGCAAAGGCGTGCCGCCATGCGCCAGCGGGCCTTGTCCTCGGCGGCCTGCGGAACCACGCCGGTCTGCTGGGCCACCCACTCAGCCAGTGCCGCATCGTAGTCATCGCCACCCAAGGCCGAGTCCCCCCCCGTGGAGACGACCTCGAACACACCCTGGGACAGGCGCAGGACCGAAATATCGAAAGTGCCGCCACCCAGATCGTAGACGGCATAAACGCCTTCGGAGCCATTGTCCAGGCCATAGGCAATGGCGGCAGCCGTGGGCTCGTTGATCAGCCGCAGCAGGTTGATGCCGGCGAGCTTGGCCGCATCCTTGGTAGCCTGGCGCTGCGCGTCGTCAAAGTAGGCTGGCACGGTGATGACCGCGCCATGGATGTCGTCGTTGAAGGTGTCCTCGGCGCGAAAGCGCAGCGTGGCCAGGATCTCGGCGCTGACTTCCACGGGGGTCTTCGTGCCATCGATGGTCTCGATCCCGATCACGCCACGACCGGCTTCCTGTGCAGCAAAGCGGTAAGGCAGCCTCTCCGGCGCGTCGATGTCCGCCAGCGTGCGGCCCATGAAGCGCTTGGCCGAGGCGATGGTGTTGCCCGCATCGGTGGACAGCGCCGCCTGCGCGGCGTAGCCGATCTCGCGGCGTCCCTGGGGCAGATAGCGCACGACGGAAGGCAGCAGTACCTGGCCCTGATCATCCGGCAGGCATTCGGCCACGCCATTGCGGACTGCGGCGACCAGCGAATGGGTGGTGCCCAGGTCGATACCCACGGCAATGCGTCGCTGGTGGGGATCGGGGGACTGACCGGGTTCGGAAATCTGCAAAAGCGCCATGGAAATACTCGGGGAAATTGCAGGTCCGGGCCGGCCGGCCTGCCTTGTGAATGAGGGACTCTCGTGGGAGGTTCGGGTCGCGGACTATTGTCCCAGTTGATCGCGGCGACGCTCTATGTCCTGCGCAAATCGCGCAACAAACATGAGGGCTCTGACCTGCTGCACGGCCGCCTGGGGATCGTGCAGTTCATCGAGCTGGCGGCCGCATTCGGCCAGCATGCTCTTTCTGGCCTGCGACACTTCGCCGTCCAGCGCGTCCAAGGCCGCCTCGTCCTGCGCATCGTCCAGCGCCTCGCGCCATTCCATCTGCTGCATCAAAAAGGCGGTGGGCATGGAGGTGTTGTCCTCGGCACGCACGGGTGCACCCAGCAATTCGCAAAGATAAGCTGCTCGCCTGAGCGGCTCTTTCAGCCGTTGGTAGGCCTCGTTGATGCGTACCGACCATTGCATGGCCACACGCTGCGCAGCTGCGCCCTGCGAGGCAAAGCGGTCAGGATGGGCCTCGCGCTGCAACTCCTTCCAGCGCGCGTCAATGGTGCTGCGCTCCTGCGCAAATTGGCGCGGCAGCGCAAACAGCTCGAAATCGTCCGATTGCAGGTTCATGTCGATAAAAAGCCGCCAGCACCGAAGCGATGGCGGCCTCTTGAGGGAGTAGAAAAGTCAGGGCCTGCCGGGCATGCCGCCAGGCCACCAGAGCCTGGCCCCCCGGCAAATGCCGGTCAGATGCGAAAGCTCTCGCCGCAGCCGCAGCGATCGCGCTCGTTGGGGTTGTGGAACTTGAAGCCTTCGTTCAAGCCTTCACGCACGAAGTCCAGTTCCGTGCCATCGATATAGGCCAGGCTCTTGGGGTCGACCAGCACCTTGATGCCGTGGTCCTCGAAGATCACATCCTCGGGCAACTGTTCGTCCACATACTCCAGCTTGTAGGCCAGCCCGGAGCAGCCCGTGGTCTTGACCCCAAGGCGCACGCCGATGCCCTTGCCGCGGCGCGACAGGTAGCGGCTCACATGGCGGGCCGCGGACTCGGTCAGCGAGATCGCCATATCAGGCGGCCACCACCGCAGTGCGCTTGGCACGGTAGTCGTCCACTGCGGCCTTGATGGCGTCTTCGGCCAGGATGGAGCAGTGCACCTTGACGGGAGGCAGGGCCAGTTCTTCGGCGATCTGGCTGTTCTTCAGCGCAGCCGCTTCATCCAGCGTCTTTCCCTTGACCCACTCGGTCACCAGCGAAGACGAGGCGATTGCCGAACCACAGCCATAGGTCTTGAAACGGGCATCTTCAATGACGCCGGTTTCAGGGTTGACCTTGATCTGCAGCTTCATCACGTCGCCACAGGCAGGCGCGCCGACCATGCCGGTGCCCACCGATTCGTCGCTCTTGTCGAACGAACCCACGTTGCGGGGGTTTTCGTAGTGGTCTACCACTTTGTCGGAATAAGCCATGATGTCTACCTCTTCAATACTTGATTCGCGTGCCGGTCGACGCTCAGTGCGCCGCCCACTGGATGGTGCTGAGGTCGATGCCGTCCTTGTACATCTCCCACAGCGGGCTGAGTTCGCGCAGCTTGACCACATTGGTGCGGATGGTGCTGATCGCGTAGTCGATTTCTTCCTCGGTCGTGAAACGGCCGATGGTCATGCGCAGGCTGCTGTGCGCCAGCTCGTCACTGCGGCCGAGGGCACGCAGCACATAGCTGGGCTCCAGGCTGGCCGAAGTGCAAGCGGAGCCCGACGACACTGCCAGCCCCTTGATACCCATGATGAGCGACTCGCCTTCGACGAAGTTGAAGCTCATGTTCAGGTTCTGAGGCACACGGTGCTCCATGCTGCCGTTGATGAAGACCTGTTCCAGATCCTTCAAACCGTTGAGCAGGCGCTGCTGCAGCGCATAGGCCTTGGCATTGCTCTCGACCATCTCTTCCTTGGCGATGCGGAAGGCCTCGCCCATACCGACGATCTGGTGCGTGGGCAGCGTACCCGAACGCATGCCACGCTCATGACCACCGCCGTGGATCTGCGCCTCCAGGCGCACACGCGGCTTGCGGCGCACGTACAGGGCACCCACTCCCTTGGGACCGTAGGTCTTGTGCGCGGTCATGCTCATCAGGTCGATCGGCAACTTGGACATGTCGATCTCCACGCGGCCCGTAGCCTGCGCAGCATCCACATGGAACAGGATGCCCTTCTCGCGGCACAGCGCGCCAATCGTGGGAATGTCCTGGATGACGCCGATTTCGTTGTTCACGAAGAGCACGCTCACCAAGATGGTATCGGGACGCAGCGCGGCCTTGAATGCCTCGATATCGAGCAGACCATCAGGCTGCACGTCCATGTAGGTCACCTCAAAGCCCTGGCGCTCGAGTTCACGCATGGTGTCGAGCACGGCCTTGTGCTCGGTCTTGAGCGTGATCAGATGCTTGCCCTTGCCTTGATAGAAGTGCGCCGCTCCCTTAATGGCAAGATTGATGGACTCGGTCGCGCCACTGGTCCACACAATTTCACGGGGATCCGCGCCAATCAGATCCGCCACCTGGCCGCGGGCCTTCTCGATGGCCTCTTCGGCCTCCCAACCCCAGGCATGGCTGCGCGATGCAGCGTTGCCGAAGTGCTCACGCAACCATGGGATCATGGCGTCCACCACGCGAGGGTCCACGGGAGTGGTCGCGCCATAGTCGAGATAGATGGGGAAATGCGGGGTCATGTCCATGACTGGCTCTTATCAAAGTTCCGGCTGGCAAAAATCGGGAAGGCGATGAACTCCGGTGAATCCATCCGGGCGGGCAGCACCGCGCCACACAGCCATGCGCAGCGGCGCCCTGCCCTCAGGGTGTCAAAAGTCGATCAGGACTTGGCGAAGGCGTTGCCCAGCGCGAATACCGAGTTCGGTGCATTCACGCGGATGGGCTTGACCACGGGAGCCGTGGAAATCGCACGACGCACTACGGGCTTGTCCTCGATCTGGATGCCCTTGGCCAATTGTTCGTCGACGAGCTTTTGCAGCGTCACGGAATCGAGGAACTCGACCATGCGCTGATTCAATGCCGCCCACAGTTCATGCGTCATGCAGCGGCCTGCTTCGCCCAGACAATTTTCCTTGCCGCCGCATTGGGTGGCGTCAATGGGCTCGTCAACGGAAACGATGATGTCGGCCACGGTGATGTCGCCAGCCTTGCGGGCCAGCGTGTAGCCGCCGCCGGGTCCACGGGTGGACTCGACGAGTTCATGGCGGCGCAGCTTGCCGAACAGCTGCTCGAGATACGACAGGGAAATCTGCTGTCGCTGGCTGATGGCAGCCAGCGTAACAGGGCCATTGTTCTGGCGCAGGGCCAGATCGATCATGGCAGTGACCGCAAAACGGCCTTTGGTGGTGAGACGCATTACGAGCTCCTTCAGTCAGGCTTGTACGTTACAGAAACACCCGCTCCAGCGATTTGACTGGAGTTGGGCACAGTCTCCGCCCTTACTCCGTCCTGTTCAAAAGGTTCAGAGCCCTTCTTTTCATCGAAGTTTTTGTTGTTGTTGAGTGTTGACCCTGAGTGTACCACATTCCCCATCAATTTTGTCGGGTAACAAGAGCCAACAGGCTTCAGACAAGGCACCGCCTCAGGAAACCTGCGCGGAAGAGCCTCCGAACAGTTGCTCCTTGAGCAGTGCCAGCTGATCGCGCACCCGCGCCGCCTGTTCGAACTCCAGGCTGCGCGCATGTTCGAGCATCTGCTTCTCCAGACGCTTGATTTCCTTGGCCACATCTTTTTCGGACATGTCCTCGACACGCGCTCTTTCGAGCTGATTGGCCTCCAGACGTTCCGCTTCCTTGCCGCTTTTTTCGCTGTAGACACCATCAATCAGGTCTTTCACCCGCTTGACAATCTGCTTGGGTTCAATGCCGTTTTCCTCGTTGAACGCCATTTGCCTGGCGCGGCGGCGCTCGGTCTCGCCGATGGCCTTCTTCATCGACTCCGTGATCCTGTCCGCGTAGAGGATGGCCTTGCCGTGCAGGTTGCGTGCTGCGCGGCCGATGGTCTGGATGAGACTTCGCTCGGCGCGAAGAAAGCCTTCCTTGTCGGCATCGAGGATGGCGACCAGCGAGACTTCAGGGATGTCCAAGCCCTCTCGCAGCAGGTTGATGCCCACGAGAACGTCGAAGACGCCCAGACGCAGGTCACGAATGATCTCCACGCGCTCCACCGTCTCCACGTCGGAGTGCAGATAGCGCACCTTGACCCCGTTTTCGCTCAGGTAGTCGGTGAGCTGCTCGGCCATGCGCTTGGTGAGCGTGGTGATGAGAACACGCTCCCCGCGCTCGACGCGCAGGCGGATTTCCTGCAGCACGTCATCCACCTGGTTGGTGGCTGGGCGCACTTCGATTTCGGGGTCGATCAGCCCCGTCGGGCGCACAACCTGGTCCACGATCTGACCTGAGTGGGTTTTTTCGTAGTCTGCCGGCGTGGCCGAGACAAAGATGACCTGGCGCATGCGCCGCTCGAATTCCTCGAATTTCAGCGGCCGGTTGTCCAGCGCCGACGGCAGCCGAAAGCCGTACTCCACGAGCGTGGTCTTGCGCGAGCGATCGCCGCTGTACATGGCGTTGAGCTGACCGATCATCTGGTGGCTCTCGTCCAGGAACATGAGCGCGTCGCTGGGCAGGTAGTCGGTCAATGTGCTGGGGGGCTCGCCCGGGGCTGCGCCGGAGAGGTGGCGCGTGTAGTTCTCGATGCCCTTGCAGTGGCCGACCTCGGTGAGCATTTCAAGGTCGAAGCGCGTGCGCTGCTCCAGGCGCTGGGCCTCGACCAGCTTGCCGTCACCCACCAGTTGCTTGAGCCGCTCGGCCAGTTCCAGCTTGATGGTTTCCACGGCGGCCAGCACCTTGTCCCGCGGCGTGACGTAGTGGCTGCTGGGGTAGACAGTGAAGCGCGGAATGCTCTGGCGCACGCGGCCCGTGAGCGGGTCGAACAGTTGCAGGCTTTCAACCTCGTCGTCGAAGAGTTCGATGCGGATGGCCAACTCGGAATGCTCGGCGGGGAAGACATCGATGGTGTCGCCGCGCACGCGGAACTTGCCGCGGCTGAAGTCCTGGTCGTTGCGCTGGTACTGCATGCGGATCAACTGCGCGATGACGTCGCGCTGGTTGATGCGGTCGCCGGTACGCAGCGTCATGATCATGCGGTGGTAGCTTTCGGGCTCGCCGATGCCGTAGATGGCCGAGACCGTGGCCACGATGACCACGTCGCGCCGCTCCATGAGACTTTTGGTGCACGAAAGCCGCATCTGCTCGATGTGCTCGTTGATGGCGCTGTCCTTTTCGATAAAAAGGTCGCGCTGGGGCACGTAGGCCTCGGGCTGGTAGTAGTCGTAGTAGCTGACGAAGTACTCGACGGAGTTCTTGGGAAAGAACTCGCGAAACTCGCTGTACAGCTGTGCGGCCAGTGTCTTGTTGGGTGCGAAGACGATGGCCGGACGACCCAGGCGGGCGATCACGTTGGCCATGGTGAAGGTCTTGCCCGAGCCCGTCACGCCCAGCAGGGTCTGAAAGGATTCACCGTCCTGGATGCCCTCGACCAGCTTCTCAATGGCGGCGGGCTGGTCGCCAGCCGGTGGATAGGGCTGGAACAGCTCGAAGGGGGAGTCCGCGAAATGCACGAACTGGCCCGAGGCCGCAGGTGCTGGAGAGGAATCAGAGACTTCGTGCATGACGTGGGTTCGCAAAAGTGGGTATCGGCCGGCGAGATCGCTAGAATTCATGGGTTAACCCGAAAGCCTACCGCAGCTTGGGGCTAGCCGCGTTTTTTCCACCTCCCAAGACATCCCAAGGACGCTTCATGTCTCTGTTTACCGCCGTCGAAATGGCCCCCCGCGACCCCATTCTGGGTCTGAACGAGCAGTTCGCTGCCGACACCAACCCCAGCAAGGTGAATCTGGGCGTGGGCGTGTACTTCGACGACAACGGCAAGTTGCCCCTGCTCGAATGCGTGCAGGCCGCCGAGAAGGCGATGATGGACAAGCCCACGGCCCGCGGCTACCTGCCCATCGACGGCATCGCTGCCTATGATGCCGCAGTCAAGGGCCTGGTGTTCGGCGCCGAGTCCGACGTCGTCAAGTCCGGCCGCGTGTCCACGGTGCAGGCCATCGGCGGCACCGGCGGCCTGAAGATCGGCGCCGACTTCCTCAAGAAGATCAGCCCCGCTGCCAAGGTGCTGATCTCCGACCCTAGCTGGGAAAACCACAAGGCCATCTTCACGAACGCCGGTTTCGAGGTGGGCACCTATGCCTACTACGACGCCGTCAACCGCAAGGTGAACTTCGAAGGCATGCTGGCCGACCTGAACGCAGCGGCCCCTGGCACCATCGTGGTGCTGCACGCCTGCTGCCACAACCCGACCGGCTACGACATCACGGCCGAGCAGTGGGACCAGGTGATTGCCGCTGTCAAGGCCAAGGGCCTGGTGGCCTTCCTTGACATGGCCTACCAGGGCTTTGGCCACGGCATTGCCGAAGACGGCGCCGTGATCGGCAAGTTCGTGGCCGCCGGCCTGAACATCTTCGTCTCGACCTCGTTCTCCAAGAGCTTCAGCCTGTACGGCGAGCGCGTGGGCGCACTGTCGGTGGTGGCCAACGACAAGGAAGAGGCGGCCCGCGTGCTGAGCCAGCTCAAGATCGTGATCCGCACCAACTATTCCAACCCACCCACCCATGGTGGCGCCGTGGTGGCGGCCGTGCTGAACAACCCCGAGCTGCGCGCACTGTGGGAAAAGGAACTGGGCGAGATGCGCGTGCGCATCAAGGCCATGCGCCAGAAGCTGGTCGATGGCCTGAAGGCTGCCGGCGTCCAGCAGGACATGAGCTTCATCACCACGCAGATCGGCATGTTCAGCTACTCCGGCCTGAGCAAGGACCAGATGGTGCGCCTGCGCACCGAGTTCGGCGTTTACGGCACGGACACGGGCCGCATGTGCGTGGCCGCGCTCAACAGCAAGAACATCGACTACGTCTGCCAGTCGATCGCCAAGGTGGTCTGACCGCCACCCCAGCCACCTGGCCCTGC
The DNA here is from genome assembly GCF_000799035.1 of Delftia sp. ZNC0008. Taxonomy (NCBI): domain Bacteria; kingdom Pseudomonadati; phylum Pseudomonadota; class Betaproteobacteria; order Burkholderiales; family Comamonadaceae; genus Delftia; species Delftia sp. ZNC0008. Next base: position 3,603 of record NZ_JTKZ01000261.1, on the reverse strand, counting down.
GCCGGGTGACAAGGCATGCCGCCAGCGCTCCCTGCCCTGGCGGCATTTTCTTTGTGCGGGCGGTTTTTGCATCCTGGCAGTCCGGTATGCGCCAGGTCTGCGCAGGTACCGGTGCGATCATCCGGGCAGCCGAAACATCGAATGAAGAACGAGACGCTCCATTCCCATGCCAGATCACGCCTGCCTCACTCCCTTCACCTCCTCGCCTGCAGACGGGCTGCCCCTGTCCGGCGTACGCATTCTGAGCCTGGCACTGAACCTGCCGGGTCCCGCCGCCCTGATGCGCTGCGCGGCCATGGGCGCGCAGTGCAGCAAGCTGGAGCCGCCCTCTGCGCAGCCAGGGCCTGCCGGCGCGGACCCGATGGCGCTCTACAGCCCGCAGGCCTATTCCGACATGCACCAGGGCATCGCAGTCTGGCAGGCACAGCTCAAGACCGAGGACGGACAGGCCGCGCTGCACAAGGCGCTGGACAGCGCCGACATCCTGCTGACCTCGTTCCGCCCCGCCGCGCTGGCCAAGCTGGGGCTGGACTGGGCGTCGCTGCAGCAGCGCCATCCGCAGCTGTCGCTGGTGCGCATCGTCGGCAGCGCGGGAGCCCTGGCCGATGTGCCGGGCCATGACCTGACCTATCAGGCCGAGGCGGGGCTGGTACAGGGCGGCGCCATGCCACCCAGCCTGTTTGCCGACATGGCTGGCGCGCTGATGGCCAGCGAGGCCGTGCTCAAGGCCTGGCTGCTGCGCCAGCGCAGCGGCCACGGCAACCTGCAGGAAACAGGACTGGCACAGGCCGCGCAATGGCTGGCCCTGCCCTGGCACTGGGGCCTGACCCGGCCCGACGGAGATGTGGGCGGAGCACACGCAGGCTATCGCGTCTATGCCTGCGCCGACGGTTCGGTGGCCGTGGCGGCACTGGAGCCGCATTTCGCGGCACGCCTGTGCGCAGCAGCATCGGTGCCGGGCGATGGCAGCATCGCCTGCATGCGCAACCCGGCCACGCATGCGGCCCTGGAAGTCTTCCTGGCTGCCCTGTCCTGCGCCGAACTGGCAGACTTGGCCGAGCGCCACGACCTGCCCCTGCATCCGCTCGCCGCTCAGCCAGCGGCCTCGCGCCGCTTGTAGGCGAATGCCGAAAGGCAGCATCTGCGCACGGCCTACAAGCCGCCTGGGTCGCGGCTGCCCGCCGAGTATGAACATGCTGCTGCCGACGACCCTCTTTACCGCGATAGCCTGCTCCTCTTAAATCAGAGCTGCGCATACAACCAGACAACCCGAACACATCTGGAAACACCCATAATCGGCTCATCTGGAGGCAGCCCCATGGTTCGAGAACATCCATCGACCGCCCCGCTATCCGGGATGCGTCAGCCACCTAGCCACTCAGCGCCTGGCCTGCAGCGCATCGGCGCCAGCGCCTAAGGCCGCCGCCGGGTCCCCCTTCCGTCCACCGCCTATGCAAAGCCAGCCCCCAGCCCATGTGCCGGTACTGCAGCTGGTGCAGCGCATCTGGCCCCTGGTGCTGGTGGTCGTGGTGCTGGTGGTCATGGCCAGCGGCAGCCTCTACCTTGTGTCTGCGGTGCGCGCCTTCGTGGCCGGAGAAAGCCTGTGGTCCAAGGCACAGAAGGATGCCATCTACGCCCTGAGCCGCTATGTGGACAGCGGCTCGGCGCGCGACCTGGCGCGCTTCGAGCAGGCCATGATCGTTCCTGCAGGCGACTGGCAGGCCCGCATGGCGCTGGACGATGTGCCAGCCAGGGTCAAGGACGCGCGCGCCGGCATTCTGCTGGGAGGCAACCACCCGGACGATGCTGACGCGCTGATCTGGCTGATGCAGACTTTTCGCCATGTCGAACTGCTGGAGGAGCCCTATCGTTACTGGAAGCAGGGCGACCAGTACCTGCAGCAGCTCGACCGGCTGGCGCAGGAGATAGAGCAGCGCCACACCGTGGGAAGCGTGAGCGCCGAGGACGTCATCACCTGGAAGCGCGAGATCGAGCAGATCAACGCCGGCGTCACACCAGCCACCCAGCAGTTCAGCGCCTCGCTGGGCCGCAGCTCCCGGCAGATGGTGGTGTGGCTGCAGTGCATTCACCTGATGCTGGGCGTGGCGCTGATCCTGGTGGCACTCTGGCATACGCGGCGCATGCTGCAGCAGCGCCAGCAGGTGCAAAACGACCTGCTGACCGAAAAGGAAAGGGCCCAGACCACGCTGGCATCGCTGGGCGATGCCGTGATCACCACGGACGCCCAGGGCGTGGTGGACTATGCCAACCCTGCCGCGCTGGGCCTGCTGGGCAGCAGCGAGCAGCAGCTCAAGGGACGGCACCTGGCCAAGGGCCTGCATTTCAACAGCATCGACACCACCCAGACGGCGGAAAGCCTGCTGACCCATCTGCTGTCGGGTCGGCAATTGCGCGAAGAGCACACGCGGTGGCTGCGGCGCCATGACCGCAGCATCGTGCCGGTCAAGCTCATGGGCTCGGCCATCAGCGGCGGCGGGGAGCGCCCGGCAGGTGCGGTGATCGTGCTCAGGGATGTCTCGCGTGAGCAGCAGTATCTGGACCAGCTTTCCTGGCATGCCAGCCATGACGGCCTGACCGGGCTGGAGAACCGCGTGGAATTCGAGCGCCGCCTGCAGCGCCTGCTCAACCAGGGCCAGCACAGGCTGCGGCCCGCAGCCTTGCTGTACATGGATCTGGACCAGTTCAAGCTCATCAACGAGACCTGCGGCCATCCGGCGGGCGATGAAATGCTGTGCGAGGTCAGCCGTCTGCTGCTGCACAACCTGCGCGAGACAGACACCCTGGCCCGCCTGGGCGGCGACGAATTCGGCGTTCTTCTGGAGAACTGTCCGCCCGAGCCCGCGCTGCGCATTGCCGAAAAGCTGCGCCAGGCTGCCGAAGCCCTGCACGTGCACTGGGGCAAGCAGGTGCTGCGCACAGGACTGAGCATTGGACTGGTCCACATCGGCGGCGAGGTCCAGTCGGCCCAGGACCTGCTGCGCATGGCCGACATGGCCTGCTACCGCGCCAAGGAGCGCGGCCGCAACCGCATCTATGTCTACCGCAGCGACGACGGCGAATACACCCGCCACGTCAGCGAGATGGAATGGGTCACGCGCATACGCACGGCGCTGGAGCAGGAGCGCTTTTGCCTGTACGCACAAAGCATTGCACCGCTGCAGCCCGATGGCCAGCGCGGCCTGCATTTCGAGGTGCTGCTGCGGTTGCGCGACGAGCAGGGCCAGATCATCTCGCCAGCCGCGTTCATACCCGCGGCAGAGCGCTACGGCATCATGCCCACCGTCGACCGCTGGGTGATCGCCAGAACGCTGGCCACGCTGGCCGAGCATCCGGCCGCGCTGCGCCATATCGACACCTGCGCCATCAATCTGTCAGGCCCCAGCCTCGACGACGACGGGCTGCTGGACTTTGTGCAGGCGCAGCTGAGCACGCACGGCATCGCGCCGCAGCTGCTGTGCTTCGAGATCACCGAGACCAGCGCCATCGCCAGTCTGTCCAGCGCCACCCGGCTGATCCAGGCCCTGCGCACGCTGGGCTGCCGTTTTGCGCTGGACGACTTCGGCGTGGGCATGTCCTCGCTGA
>NZ_JTKZ01000460.1:0-27595 GCF_000799035.1 Delftia sp. ZNC0008 | reverse complement strand
CCGCGTCGGCCCTGGTACATGACCATGACGCGGTCGGCCGTCTCGGCGATGACGCCCATGTCGTGCGTGATCAGCATGGCGGCCGCGCCGCGCTCCTTGCACACACGGCGCAGCAGGGCAATGATCTGCGCCTGCACGGACACGTCCAGCGCCGTGGTGGGCTCGTCGGCAATGATGAGTTCGGGCTCGGCGCACAGCGCCAGGGCGATGGCCACGCGCTGGCGCATGCCGCCCGAGAACTGGTGCGGGTACTGGGCCATGCGCTCGCGCGCCTGCGGTATCTCCACCTCTTCGAGCAGGGCGAGCGCGCGTGCCTCGGCCTCCTTCTCGGAGACGGGCAGGTGCGTGCGGATGGTCTCCACCAGGTGCCGGCCCACGGTATAGACCGGGTTCAGGCTGGTCAGCGGGTCCTGGAAGATGGAGCCTATGCGCCGGCCGCGTATGCGCCGCAGGTCCTCGCCGCGCAGCGTGTCGATGCGCTCGCCGCGCAGCTGCACCGTGCCGGCCGAGATGCGGCCCGGCGGCTCGATCAGGCCGATCACGGCGGCGCCCGTCATGGACTTGCCCGCGCCAGACTCGCCGACCACGCCCAGGATCTCGCCGGGCGCGATGTCGAAGGACACATCGTCCAGCACCTGCACGGGGCCCTTGTAGGTGTCGAAGGTGACGGACAGGCCGCGAACGCTCAGCACCGCAGGCTGTGCGGGGGGCTGCCCGGATTGTTGTGTCGTGCTCATTGCAGCTTGGGGTTCAGTGCGTCGCGCAGCCAGTCGCCGACGAGGTTGACGGACAGCGCCAGCGCCAGCAGCACCAGCGAGGGGAACAGCAATATCCACCACTCGCCCGAGAACAGGAAGCCCTGGCCGATGCGGATCAGCGTGCCCAGCGAAGGCTGGGTGGGCGGCAGGCCCACGCCCAGGTAGGACAGCGTGGACTCGGCCACGATGGCATGCGCGAAGCTGATGGTGGCGATCACCAGGATGGGCGCCAGCAGGTTGGGCAGGATGTGGCGCACCAGGATGGCCACGCGGCTGCGGCCTATGAGCTGGGCCGCCAGCACGTAGTCCTTGTGCTTTTCCACCATCACCGCGCCGCGCACGGTGCGCGCGTACTGCACCCAGTCGGACAGGCCGATGGCCACGATGATCACGAAGACCGCCATGTCGTCGCGGTAGCCCTCGGGCAGCAGGCCGCGTGCGATGCCGAAGACCAGCAGCGCCACCAGGATCACGGGAAAGGTCAGCTGTACATCGGCGATGCGCATCATCAGCGTGTCGAACCAGCCGCCCGCATAGCCGCAGACCAGGCCCAGCGGCACGCCGATCAGCAGGGACAGCCCCACGGCCGACACGCCCACCAGCACCGACATGCGCAGCCCGTAGAGGATGGCGCTCCACACATCGCGGCCCTGGTCGTCCGAGCCCAGCGCGTACAGCGTGCCGCTGGTGCCCGCCTGGCCCGGCGGCGTGAAGGCATCCATCAGGTCCAGATTGGCCGGATCGAAGGGGTTCTGCCAGGCCAGCCAGGGCGACAGCAGCGTGGCCGCCACGATCAGCGCCAGCACCAGCGCCGCCGCCTGCACCAGGCGCGAGCGTGCAAACGCGCGCTTGACCGGCGAGTCGCTGGCGCGCCAGCCCGTGGGAGGGATTGCTTGTTTGGCGGAATCGGTCATCGGTTTCTCAAGCGGGGGTCCACGATCACGTACAGGAAATCGACGAGCAGGTTGATGCCCACGTACAGCAGCGCGATGAACATCAGGTAGGCGGCGATCAGCGGCACGTCCACACCCTGGATGGAGGAGATGAACAGCAGGCCCACGCCGGGCCACTGGAACACGGTCTCGGTGACGATGGCAAAGGCGATCAGCGAGCCGATCTGCAGGCCCGCGATGGTGATCACGGGAATCAGGGTATTGCGCAGCGCATGGCCGAAGTACAGGTCGCGCTCGCGCAGCCCGCGCGCACGGCCGAAGCGCATGTAGTCGGCGCGCAGCACCTCCAGCATCTCGGCGCGCACCAGGCGCATGATCAGCGTCATGTTGTAGAAACCCAGCGTGATGGCCGGCAGGATCAGCGCCGACCAGCCCGAAGCCGTCAGCAGCCCGGTCTCCCAGCCGCCCAGCTTCACCGTCTCGCCGCGCCCGAAGGACGGCAGCCAGCGCAGCTCCACGGCAAACAGGTAGATCAGGGCGATGCCGATCAGGAAGGTGGGCAGGGATACGCCCACCAGCGACACCGTCATGATCGAGCGGCTCAGCCAGCCCTCGCGCCGTATGGCCGTGTACACGCCCAGCGCCACGCCGATGACCAGGGCGAACAGCGCCGCCGTCATCGCCAGCTCCAGCGTGGCGGGCAGGCGCTCGGCAATGATCTCGGTCACGGGGCGCTTGAGCCGGTAGGAGATGCCCAGGTCGCCCTGCAGCACCTTGCCCACGTAAGCCAGGTACTGCAGCGGCACGGGCTTGTTGAAGCCCAGGCTTTCCGTCAGCGCCTCGCGCTCGGCAACCGTCGCGTCCTCGCCCAGCAGGCTGATCGTGGGATCGCCGATATGGCGGAACACCATGAACGAGACAAAGGAGACGGCCAGCAGGACCAGGGCGGACTGGCCCAGCCGGCGCAGCAGATGGACCAGCATCGGCGCTTACTTCTTCTCGAACTTGACGAACTTGAAGTGCAGCGCGTTGTCCGGGTGCACGGGCACATTGATCCGGGGCACGGACGCGAAGTGGATCACCTGGTCATGCAGCGCGATGTAGAAGCGCTCCTTTTGCACCGTCTCCCAGATGCTCTTGATGGTGGCATCGCGCTTTGCCTTGTCGCTCTCCGAGGACAGGGACAGGATCTTGGCATCCACATCGGCATTGCTGTAGTGCGTCGCGTTCTGCGCGCCACGGCTGTCCTTGCCGCGCGTGTGCACCAGGAAGTCGAAGATGTAGGCCGAGTCATAGGTGGGCACGCCCCAGCCGTACAGGTAGAAGTCGCTGTCCGCCTTGGTCAGCGACACGCTGTGCATGGCGATCGGCCGGGCCGAGACTTCGGTCTTGATGCCGATGCGGCCCAGGAAACCGGCCACCGCCGTGGCAATGGCCTCGTCGTTCACATAGCGGTCATTGGGCGTGTTCAGCGTGATGGTGAAGCCGTTGGGGTAGCCCGCCTCGGCCAGCAGCTGTTTGGCCTTGGCGGCATCCGCCTTGGGATAGGCCGCGAAGGCCTTGTCATAGCCATTGACGAACGACGGCGCGATCACGCCCGTGGGAATCGACAGGCCGCGCATCACCGAGCGCTTGATCGCGTCGCGGTCGATGGCCAGCTCGATGGCCTGGCGCACCTTGGGATCGGCCAGCGGATTCTTGCCCTTGACGTTGCTGCTCTTGAGCTCTGCCGCACCCACGTTCAGGCCCAGGAAGATGGAGCGGTTCTCGGGGCCTTCATTGATGCGCAGGCGCTTGTCCTGCTTCAGGCGCGCCACGTCCTGCGCGGGAATGTCCTGGGCGAAGTCCACCTCGCCCGACAGCAGGGCCGCCACGCGCGTGGCCGGGGACTTGATGGGCAGGTAGATCAGCTCGGTCACCTGCAGCGGGAACTGGCCCTTGCCCCAGTAGTCGGGGTTGAGCTTCATCACCGTCTTCGAATCGACCTCGCGGCTGGCCAGCACATAGGCGCCCGTGCCGTTGGCCGCGCGCGTGGCGCCGTTCTCGGTCTTGCTGGCCGTGTCCTGCGTGGTCTCGGCGCCGTTGGCCTTGGACCACTTCTCGCTCATGATGAAGAGGTTGGTCAGGTTGTCCGGGAAGATCAGGTTCGGGCCCTTGGTCTTCACCTGCACCGTGAGATCGTCCACGGCCTTGGCCTCCTCCATCGAGGACAGCAGGGACTTGACCTGGGCGTTCTCGCCCTTGGCGCGGTTCAGCGAGAAGACCACGTCGCGCGCCGTGAACGGCGTGCCGTCATGGAACTTGACGTTGGGGCGCAGCTTGAACTCCCAGACCGACGGGTCGGAGGTCATCTTCCACGAGGTCGCCAGCGTGGGCACCAGCTTGCCGTCGGCCGAGCGGATGACCAGGGTTTCGTAGATCTGGTGCAGCAGCACGAAATTGGTGCCCACGTTGAAGGCATGCGGGTCCAGCGAAGTCGGATCGGAGCCGCGCGCCCAGCGCACGGTCTCGGCCTGGGCCAGCGCGGCCGAGGTCAACAGGCCTGCGGCCAGCAAAGAACTGCCCAGAATCTTCATGATCATTTGTCTGCTCCCCTGTGGATTGATTGGAAAGGCGGCGGCCATGCGACGCAGCAGCCCGGGCGCCGCAAGAAGCGGGCCATATAGGTGCGCCCCACTTTAAATAACTTTTTCAGCTTGTTGAATTGATTTTTATACTTAAAAGCCATTTCCAAATAACAAGACCGCCGCCTGCGGCCCGCCAATGGTGTGCGGCCATCATGGACAGGCCAACGGCTTTGACAGCTAGTGAAAACGCGAAAGACCGACACGGCCCGCTCTGGCAAAGGTTTGCAATCGGGCACAGGTCTGCGCCGCACGGCGTGCTAATTTCAGGCCCTGTATCGAGCCTGCGGGTTTCCGCGGAAAGGAAGCATCCATGAAGACATCCATTGCCAGCGCACTGCTGTGCGCCATGCTGGGCCTGGGCGCCCTGCCTGCCCAGGCGTCGGGCCTGGGAGACTCGCTGCGCCAGGCCTCGGGCCTTGGCGGTGACAAGGCCGCCGCCAGCAGCGAAGGCGCCGGCTCCGGCCTTGGCGGCATGCTGGGTGCGGGGGCAGGCGGTGCGGGCGCGCTGTCCGCCCTGGGCCTGAGCCCCTCGGCCACGGCCGGCAATGCGGCAGGCGTCATCTCCTACTGCATGAAGAACAACTACCTCAATGCCGACAAGGCGGCCCAGGTCAAGGACCAGTTGCTGGGCAAGCTGGGCATGCAAAAGCAGGAAGAGCCCAAGGACACGGGATTCCAGAACGGCCTGGGCGGCCTGGTCACCGGCTCCAACGGCAAGAGCTTCAGCATCGACAAGCTCAAGGGCGACCTCAAGGAAAAGGCCTGCGACTTCGTGCTGGACAACGCAAAAAGTCTTATTTGATCCCCCTGAGGCGCTGCGCGCCTTCCCCCTGAGGGGGACGACACCCTCGGTGCGGGGCGGCCCTTCCTCGGTGTCCCTGGGTTTAGGGCGCGCCAGTTTCGCCTTTTAGTTGACTATGCCAAGGATCCACTTGGCCTGCGCACCTGGGCCATGCAGGCTCCCGCAGCTTGCAGGACAATGCCTGCTCTTTTTGCAGCTTCCCCACGCCAGCCCCTCATGCAAGCCACGCGCATCATTGCCATCCGCCACGGAGAAACCGCCTGGAATGTGGACGCCCGCATCCAGGGCCATCTGGACATTCCTCTGAACGACATGGGACTTTGGCAGGCCGCCCAGGCCGGCAAGGCCCTGGCGGGTGAGCCGGTGGCCGCCATCTACAGCAGCGACCTTCTGCGTGCCTATGTCACGGCCGAGGCCGTGGCCGCGACCACGGGCGCATCGCTGACGGCCGACAAGGGCCTGCGCGAGCGCTGCTTCGGCAGCTTCGAGGGCCAGACCTTCAACGATATCGAGGCGTCCCACCCGGAGGACGCGCTGCGCTGGCGCAAGCGCGATCCCGAGTTCGTGCCCGCTGGCGGCGGCGAGTCGCTGCTGATGCTGCGCGACCGCATCTCGGCCACGGTGGACCGCCTGGCCGGCCGCCACGCAGGCGAGCAGATCGTGATCGTGGCGCATGGCGGCGTGATGGATGTGCTCTACCGCCTGGCAACGCACCAGGAAGTGCAGGCGCCCCGCACCTGGGCGCTGGGCAACGCGGCCATCAACCGCCTGCTGTGGACGCCCCAGGGCCTGGGCCTGGTCGGCTGGGGCGATGTGCAGCACCTGGAAGGCGGTGCGCGCGACGAGGTTTTCAGCTGAACGCCCGCACTGCAGCGCAGGCCCTCATTCCACCTGGATATTGGCGGACTTGACGATCTGCGTGTAGCTCGCCTTTTCCTTCTTCAGGAATTGGGCGAACGTGGCCGGCGTGCCCGAGCCGGGCGTGGCGCCGCTGTCCTGCAGGCGCTTGCGGACCTCGGGCAGCTTCAGCACCTCGGCCAGTTCGGCGGCCAGGCGGCTGACCACGGGTTCGGGCGTGCGGGCGGGGGCGAACAGGCCGGTCCAGGCTTCCAGCTCGAAGCCCTTCAAATCAGGAGCCTCCGCAAAGCTCATCACCTCGGGAATCACGTCGATGCGCTGTGCCGAGGTCACGCCCACGCCTTCCAGCTTTTTCTGCTGCACCAGCGGCGTGGCGCCGGTGGTCATCAGAATGCCCAGATCGACCTGGCCGCCCATGACCTCGCTGGTCACCTGGGCCACGCCGCGATAGGGCACATGGACCAGGCGGATGCGGGCGCGCTCCTGCAGCCGTTCCATGGCCAGGTGCAGCACCGTGCCCACGCCCGGCGTGGCATAGGTCAGCGCGCCGGGCCTGGCGCGGGCCATGCTGATCAGCTCGTTGAGGTTGTGCACGGGCAGGCCCGGGCGGGCCACGATCACCATGGGCGCCACCGTAATCAGGCCCACAGGTGCCAGATCACGCTCGGCGTCATAGCGCACGGAGGAGTTCACCAGTTGCGCAATGCTCACCGGCCCGTCAAAGCCCAGCAGCAGCGTGTAGCCATCGGCGTGCGAGCGCGCCACCTTGCTCACGCCCAGCACGCCGCCCGAGGCCGGCACGTTGTCCACCACCACCGACTGGTGCAGCCGCGCACTCAGCTTTTCGGCGATCAGCCGCGCCGTGGCGTCCACATCGCTGCCCGCGCCAAAGGGCACGATCAGGGTGATGGGCCCGGCTGCCGGCCAAGGCTTGCCCGCGCCCGGCGCGGCCTGGGCGGCGGGTGCAGCGGCAAGGGCCGCAGCCAGTGAGGCGGCAGCCGATAGCAGGGAGCGGCGGGACAAGGGCATGGGGCTTGGGCATGCAAGGCGCATGCCGGCAAAGGCGGTGCGGGCTGGCGATGGCCTGCAGGGCAAGCACGTCCAGCGCGTGGAAAGCGGGCGATTCTGCCATAGGGCGCAATTTTCCTGCCATGCGCTTGCCATGAAGCCCCATTTATTGCAATCCGTTTCAACCCTTGTGATTCCGTGTCCTAGGGTTCACGCCTAAGGCGCCGCACAACGGCCCTGTCCAGAATTGGCAGGCCATGATGCCCTCACCCAGCCAAATCATCGTCTTCGCCACGCCGGCCTTTTTGCTGCTGATCGCGCTGGAATGGGGCGTGAGCCTGTGGCGGGGGCGCAATGCCTACCGGCTGGCCGATGCCGTCAGCTCCATCAGCCTGGGCATGCTCAGCCAGACCAGCGCCGTCTTCACCCAGCTGCTGCGCATAGGTCTGTACACACTGGCCTTCGATCATGTGGCGCTGTGGCGCAACGACGCCTTCTGGACCAGCATTCCCGGCTGGCTGCTGGCCCTGCTGCTCTACGACTTTTGCTACTACTGGCTGCACCGCATGGGCCATGAGGTGGCCGTGCTGTGGGCAGCCCACGCCGTGCACCACCAGAGCCAGGACTACAACCTGTCGACGGCGCTGCGCCAGACCAGCTCGGGCGCGCTGCTGGGCTGGCTGTTCTACCTGCCCATGGCGCTGGCCGGCGTGCCGCCGCTGGTGTTTGCCATCGTGGGCCTGATCGATCTGCTCTACCAGTTCTGGGTCCATACCGAGCAGGTGCGGCGCCTGGGCTGGTTCGACCGCTGGTTCTGCGCGCCCAGCAACCACCGCGTGCACCACGCCGTCAACGACTGCTACCTGGACAGGAACTACGGCGGCATCCTCATCGTCTGGGACCGCATGTTCGGCACCTTCAAGCCCGAGGACGACAGCGAGCCCTGTGTCTACGGCACGCGCGGCCTGCTGCAAAGCTGGGATCCGCTGTGGGCCAACGCCGTGGTGTACCGGCAACTCATCCATGACAGCTGGCATGCGCGGCGCTGGAGCGACAAGCTGCGCGTCTGGCTCAAGCCGCCCGGATGGCGCCCCGCCGATGTGGCGCAGCGCTTTCCCAGGCCGGCCTTCGACCTGGACGCGCACCGCGTGCTCTACGCACCGGGGATGGAACGCGGCCTGCGCTGGTTTGCAGGCCTGCAGTTCGTGGCGCTGATCGCCGGGGTGTCGCTGTTTCTGTGGCATGCCGACCAGTCCTCGACGGCGCGCAATGCGCTGTGGTTTGGCGTGCTGCTGGCCTGCCAGTGGGCACTGGGCGCGGCCATGCAGGGGCGCATCAGCCTGTGGGTGGCCCTGGCCATCGAGGCCGGCGCGCTGGCCACCGCCACCAGCGTGCTGGACATGCTGCACTGGCACTGGCTGTTCAAGCCGCTGGCCATGGTCTTTGCGCTGATCGCTGTCATGCAGCTGTGGCGCGGCAGCGCGGCGTTCTCGGCGCTGGCGAAACCCGCGCGCGGCGCCTGCTGGCTGGCCGCGGCGCTGGCGGCCTCGATGGCGGGCGACGTGTTCCTGATGCTGCCCGATCTGTTCATCCCGGGCCTGGCCAGCTTCCTGCTCGCCCACCTGGCCTATATCGTGCTGCTGCGCCAGGATGCGCCCTGGTTTGCGCACCGGCCCTCGCTGGCCGCCACGCTGGCCCTGGGCGTTGCCATGTATGCCGTGCTCTGGCAGGGCGGGCTGCCCGCCGCGCTGCGCCTGCCCGTGGCCGCCTATGTGCTGGTCATTGCGCTGATGGCGGCCCAGGCCCTGGGCCGCGCCAGGCACCTGGGCGGCCAGCCCGCCTGGACCGTGGCCATCGGCGCCTGCTTCTTCATGGTCAGCGACTCGCTGCTGGCCATCAACCGCTTCGTGCAGCCTTTCGACGGGGCGCAAGCCGCCGTGCTGACCACCTACTACGCGGCGCAGTTGCTGATCGTGCAGGGCTGGCTGGCCCGTGGCGCATCGACATCAGGGTTGACCCGAGGCAGCTCGCAAGGCACAATGGCCGGATCGCATTTTCAGGAGTCCTTCCGTGGACAGTGCCAGTTCAACCAGTGACAAACAGCGCGCCGCAATGGCTACGCTGCTGGCTGACTGACCGACTCCTGTGATGGGAGCGGCCATGTCGGTCGGCTTCCATCCATTGCTGCGTTTCCCCTTGGATCTTCGCGCCCGCCCGGCGCTGCAGTGGCATTTGGCTTGCATCATGCATGCCGCGCCTGCACCTGAGATTCCAGTTGCTGTGGTTCACTGACCGCGTGTCCGTGCCTGCCCCGTTGCAGCGCCCGGCCCACGCTGCTTGACGGCCCTGCCCGCGGCAGTCTTCCTGGTTCGCCAAGGAGAAAGCCATGTCCACACCGTTCGCTCGCCCCGCAATGCAACGCCTGCAGCCTGCCACTGCCGCGCCCTGCCCCGGCGCCACCGGCACGCGCGTGGCTGCCTCCCAGGCAGCAATGCAGGCCAAGGCACAGGCACAGATGCAGGCCCAGGCCCCATCGGCCATGGAGCACGCCATGCACCTGGACCTGCAGACCCACTGGCCCACGCACCGCATCCGCAGCTTTCTGAGCCTGCAGCCGCGCTGAGCGCGCGCCGCAGCCTTGTCCGCCCCATCGTCAGAAAGGAGTTCCCCCATGGACCCCGATCCGAGTCGATCTTGCCCTGACCCCTCCGATACGGTCCGGCCGCACATGCCTGCGGCCCTTCCGCCCCTTCCCAAGGCCCCGGCCGGGAGACCCGCGCACGTCCATTGACGGATAGGTGCCGGGCTTCTTTCGGCCGCAACGAAAGAAGCCCGCCATGCAACACGTCATCACCGCGCTGCGGACCATGCCCGCAGCCACGCCCGCAACAGCACCCGTCTCCACGCGCGCCAGCCGCACCTCCCACACCACCCGCGCCAGCACCTTGCAGCTGGCCCTGCAAGCCGCCATTGCGGCACGCCACACCGGGCAACTGCACACCCTGCTGCAGCAACACGGCCCCGACCTCTTCGCCCATGCCCTCGTGGCGCTCACGCAGCGCCAGCAGGCCGACGTTCTGTCCCTGCTGGCGGCGCAGGAGCGCGCCGAGGTCTACCGCCATCTGCCAGCCCATGCACGGCGCCAATGGCTGCAGTCGGCCACCGTGGCCCGCCCGCCGCTGCGCCGCCGCCTGCTGTGCGCCTGCCAGCGCAACTGGCACTGGCTGCACGCCACCCTTCGTTCGAGCCAGGCCTGAGCCGCCAGGGAGGTCGCCATGAAAGCCCTCAAGCACCTGTTCCAGGCGTTTCTGCGCAGCCGCCATGCCCTGGGGCTGTTCCGGCGCAATGCCCTGCCCTCGGGCACGGCCGTGCACCACTCGCGCCCGGTATCGCCGACCCTCACGCGCGAGCTGCTGCGCGCCTCGCGCGATGACATCGCCGCCGTGCTGGCGCGCACCAGCTCCAGCGAGGACGGCCTGACCCGCGAGCAGGCCCGCGCCGCGCTTGCACGTCTGGGCCCCAACGAGGTCGAGCACGAAAGGCCGCTGCCCGGCTGGCTGCACCTGTGGTACTGCTACCGCAATCCCTTCAACCTGCTGCTGACGCTGCTGGCCGTGGTCTCCTACGCCACGGAGGACATGAAGGCCACGGTCGTCATCGCCTCCATGGTGCTGCTGTCCACGCTGCTGCGCTTTGTGCAGGAAGGCCGCTCCAACCGCGCCGCCGCGCGGCTCAAGGCCATGGTCAGCAGCACGGCCACGGTGCTGCGCCGCAATGGCGGCCCCACGGCTCCTGCAGATGCCGACTCCGCAGACGCCCCGCACAGCGGCTTCGGCCAGCAGGCGCGCCGCTACGAGGTGCCGCTGCGCGAGGTCGTGCCCGGCGATTTCGTGGTGCTGTCGGCCGGGGACATGATTCCTGCCGACTGCCGCGTGCTCAGCGCCAAGGACCTGTTCGTGAGCCAGTCCGCCATGACCGGCGAATCCCTGCCCGTGGAAAAGCGCGCCGACGCCAGTGCATCGAATGGCACCGGCGTGCTGGACGCCAGCAACCTGCTGTTCATGGGCACCAACGTGGTCTCGGGCACGGCGCTGGCCGTGGTGCTGGCCACGGGCAACCGCAGCTATTTCGGCACCATTGCCACGCGGGTGACCTCCAACGACCGCGCGCCCACGGCCTTCGAAACCGGGGTCAACAGCGTCAGCTGGCTGCTGATCCGCTTTGCGGCCGTGATGGTGCCCGTGGTGCTGTTCATCAACGGCTACACCAAGGGCGACTGGGCCGAGGCCTTCCTGTTCGCGCTGTCCGTGGCCGTGGGCCTGACGCCCGAGATGCTGCCCATGATCGTGACCTCCACCCTGGCCAAGGGTGCCGTGGTGCTCTCGCGGCGCAAGGTCGTGGTCAAGCGGCTGGACGCCATCCAGAACTTCGGTGCCATGGACGTGCTGTGCACCGACAAGACCGGCACGCTGACCCAGGACCGCATCGTGCTGGAGCGCCACACCGACGCCTTCGGCCAGCCGTGCGATGAGACACTGCGCTTCGCCTACCTCAACAGCCACTACCAGACGGGCCTGAAGAACCTGCTCGACCATGCCGTGCTGGAACACGTGGAGCTGCACACCCAGATGCGCGTGGCCGAGGACTACCGCAAGGTCGATGAGATCCCCTTCGACTTCGAGCGCCGCCGCATGTCCGTGGTGGTGGCCGAACGCAACCACCACCACGAGCTGATCTGCAAGGGCGCGGTCGAGGAGATCCTGGGCACCTGCACCCGGCTGCGCGAAGGCGACGGCACGCGCCCGCTGGACGAGGAGCAGCTGGCCCGCGTGCGCCGCGTGACGCGCGAACTCAACCGCGAAGGCCTGCGCGTGGTCGCCGTGGCCATGAAGGAAGTGCCGCCGCACAAGAGCGACTACGGCGTGGCCGACGAGTCGGAGCTGACCCTGATCGGCTACATCGCCTTCCTGGACCCACCGAAGGAAACCACGGCCGAGGCGCTGGCCGCCCTGGCCGCGCACGGCGTGGCCGTCAAGCTGCTGACCGGCGACAACGAACTGGTGGCCGCCAAGGTCTGCCGCGATGTCGGACTTGGGGGCCTGCCCGCAGACCACATCATCCTGGGCACGCAGATCGAGCACATGAACGACGAGATGCTGCGCCAGACCGTGGAACGGCACCAGCTGTTCGCCCGGCTCACGCCGCTGCACAAGGAGCGCATCGTGCATGCGCTGCGCGCCAACGGCCACATCACCGGCTTCATGGGCGACGGCATCAACGACGCCCCGGCCCTGCGCGCGGCCGACATCGGCATCAGCGTGGACAGCGCCGTGGACATCGCCAAGGAGGCGGCCGACATCATCTTGCTGGAAAAAAGCCTGATGGTGCTGGAGCAGGGCGTGATCGAGGGCCGGCGCACCTTCAGCAACATGCTGAAGTACATCCGCATGACGGCCAGCTCCAACTTCGGCAACGTGTTCTCGGTGATGGTGGCCTCGGCCTTCATCCCCTTCCTGCCCATGCTGCCGCTGCACCTGCTGGTGCAGAACCTGCTGTACGACCTCTCGCAGATCGCCATCCCCTTCGACAACGTGGACGACGAACTGGTGCGCCAGCCGCTGCGCTGGAACCCGGCCGACCTGGGCCGCTTCATGGTGTTCTTCGGGCCCATCAGCTCGCTGTTCGACATCCTGACCTTCGCGCTGATGTGGTTCGTCTTTGCCGCCAACACGCCCGAGCAGCAGACGCTGTTCCAGTCGGGCTGGTTCGTCATCGGGCTGCTCACGCAGACGCTGATCGTGCACATGATCCGCACGCCCAGGATCCCCTTCCTGCAAAGCCGCCCTTCCTGGCCGCTGCTGCTGGCCACGGCGGCCGTGATGGCGGCCGGCATATTCCTGCCGATGGGGCCGCTGGCCGGCTACTTGAAGCTGCAGGCGCTGCCGGCGGCCTACTTCCCGTGGATGATTGCCATATTGCTGGGCTACGCTTGCCTGGCCACGCTGCTCAAGCGCGTCTACATCCGCCGCTACGGCTGGCAGTGACGCACCCTTCAGCGCCTCTTTCAACGCTCCTTCAACCCACTCACCAGGAAAGCCCGGAACCCCATGCAGGCCCTGCAGAACCTCAACCCCGGCGCCATGCTGGACACCTTCGTCAGCCTGACCACGGCCTTCGTGTTCGGCGCCCTCATCGGCCTGGAGCGCCAGGTGCGCCAGCGCACGGCGGGGCTGCGCACCAACACCCTGGTCGCCGTGGGCGCGGCCGTCTTCGTGGACCTGGCCGTGCGCCTGGGCGGGGCCGAGGGCGCCACGCGCGTGGTGGCCTACGTGGTCTCGGGCGTGGGTTTCCTGGGTGCGGGCGCCATCATGAAGGAAGGGGCCAACATCACCGGGCTGAACACGGCGGCCACGCTGTGGGGCTCGGCCGCCGTGGGCGCCTGCGCGGGCGCCAGCCTGGTGGCCGAGGCCGGCCTGGCCACGCTGTTCGTGCTGGCCAGCAACACCTTGCTGCGCCCCGTGGTCAACCGCATCAACCGCCGCCCGGTGGATGACGAATCCACGGAGTCGACCTACTACGTCTACGCCATCTGCCACCGCGGCGCCCAGGGCGATGTGCGCGAGCAGATGCTGGAGCTGCTGGAGAACGCCAGCTACCCCGTGCGCGGCGTGGAAACCCATGCCTTCGGGCCGCAGGACACGGAGATCGAGGCCATGCTCTACGCCACCTCGGTGGACTCCGACGAGCTGGACCGCGTGATCGCCGCCATCGAGGCCCTGCCCGGCGTGCTGCAGGCCTTCTGGAACGCCGGCACGGAGGAATGAGCCTGCGTCAGCTGGCGTCGTCGCCCGGCACGGGAAGGCCCAGGTGGCGGTACGCCGCCTGGGTCGCCATGCGCCCGCGCGGCGTGCGCTGCAAAAAGCCCTGCTGGATCAGGTAGGGCTCGATCACATCCTCGATGGTACCCGCCTCCTCGCCGATGCTGGCCGCGATGTTGTCCAGGCCCACGGGGCCGCCGTCGAAGCGGTGCACCACGGCCTCCAGCAGCTTGCGGTCCATGATGTCGAAACCCTGGGGATCGACATCGAGCATGGCCAGCGCACGGTCGGCCAGCTCGCGCGTGATGCTTCCGTCGCCACGCACATCGGCATAGTCGCGCACGCGGCGCAGCAGGCGGTTGGCAATGCGCGGCGTGCCGCGCGAGCGGCGCGCGATCTCGAAGGCGCCCTCGTCATCGATGGGCGCGTTCAACAGGCCTGCACTGCGCCGCACGATGCGCGCCAGCTCCTCGGCCGTATAGAACTCCAGCCGCGCCACGATGCCGAAGCGGTCGCGCAGCGGGTTGGTCAGCATGCCCGCGCGCGTGGTGGCACCCACCAGCGTGAACGGCTGCAGGTCCAGCTTGATGGAGCGCGCCGCCGGCCCTTCGCCGATCATGATGTCGATCTGGTAGTCCTCCAGCGCCGGGTAGAGGATTTCCTCGACCACGGGCGACAGGCGGTGGATCTCGTCGATGAACAGCACATCGTTGGCTTCGAGGTTGGTCAGCAGCGCCGCCAGGTCCTTGGGCTTTTCCAGCACCGGGCCGCTGGTCTGGCGCAGGTTCACGCCCAGCTCGGCCGCGATGATGTGCGACAGCGTGGTCTTGCCCAGGCCCGGCGGGCCGAACAGCAGCACATGGTCCAGCGCCTCGCTGCGCTTTCGGGCCGCGCCGATGAAGATCTCCAGCTGCTCGCGCGCCTTGGCCTGGCCCACGTACTCCTGCAGCAGCTTGGGGCGCAGGGCGCGCTCCATGGCCTCTTCCCCGCGCGAGACCGGCGCTGCCGAAATCATGCGCGGCTTTTCCGGTGCCTTGTCGGGCGCAAAGCCCCCCTGCGCAAAGCCTCCCTGCCCGAAATCGTCGGTATGGATGCTCATGCGCCGCTCACTTGGCCAGCGCCTTCAGCGCCAGCTTGATGCCTTCGGTCACGCCCACGTCGGGCGGCAGCTTCTTGAGCGCGGCGGCCGCATCCTTGTCGGAATAGCCCAGCGCCATCAGCGCCTGCACGATGTCGTTCTGGTCGTTGTTCACGAACAGCGACTGCGCGCCCGTATCGGCGCCGATCTTGCCCTTGAGCTCCAGCAGCAGGCGCTCGGCCGTCTTCTTGCCGATGCCCGGCACCTTGACCAGGCGGCCCACCTCCTGCAGCGTCACGGCCTGGGCCAGGTCCTCCACGCTCATGCCGCTGAGCACCGACAGCGCCATGCGCGGGCCGATGCCGGTGATCTTGATCAGCTCGCGGAACGCCTGGCGCTCGCTGTGCGTGCCAAAGCCGTACAGAAGCTGCGCATCCTCGCGCACCACGAAGTGCGTCAGCAGGCTGACCCTGGCCCCGCTGGCCGGCAGGTTGTAGAAGGTGCTCATGGGCACCTGCACCTCGTAGCCCACGCCGCCGCAGTCCACCAGCACCTCGGGCGGGTTTTTTTCCAGCAGCGTTCCTGTCAATTTGCCTATCATTGGTGTCCTTTGCCGCCCCAGGGGCGGCTTTTCATGCCCGTCCGCAACCGAACGCCGGCCCATTCACAGGGTATGGCACCACGCCCTCGCGCTGGCCGCCGCCCGGAATCTCTGGAATTATCCGCGTGATCCTGCGCCACACCTTCACACCCCACGACAACAACCGGTTGAGCCATCTGTGCGGCCCGGCCGACGCGCACCTGCGCACCATCGAGATCGCCCTGGGCGTCAAGATCGCCCACCGCCACGAGCAATTCAAGATCGACGGCCCCAAGGCCAAGGCCAACGACGCACTGGAGCTGCTGCAGGCCCTCTACGAGATGGCCGACGACCCCATCCTGGACGACTCCCTGCAACTGATGCTGGCCGGCGACACCGAACTCATCGAGCAGCCCCTGGACGCCATCCAGCTGTCCACGCGCCGCCCCGACCTGCGCGCGCGCACGGCCAACCAGTCGGCCTACCTGGAGAACATCGCCCGCCACGACATCACCTTCGGCATCGGCCCGGCCGGCACCGGCAAGACCTACCTGGCCGTGGCCTGCGCCGTGGACGCGCTGGAGCGCAGCGCCGTGCAGCGCATCGTGCTCACGCGCCCGGCCGTGGAGGCGGGCGAGCGCCTGGGCTTTCTGCCCGGCGACCTCACGCAGAAGGTCGACCCCTACCTGCGCCCGCTGTACGACGCGCTCTACGACCTCATGGGCTACGAGAAGGTGCAAAAGGCCTTCGAGCGCAATGTGCTGGAGATCGCGCCGCTGGCCTTCATGCGCGGGCGCACGCTGAACAACGCCTTCGTCATCCTGGACGAGGCGCAGAACACCACGCCCGAGCAGATGAAGATGTTCCTCACGCGCATCGGCTTCGGTGCCCGCGCCGTGGTCACGGGCGACGTCAGCCAGATCGACCTGCCCAAGGGCGCCCTGAGCGGCCTGATCGATGCCGAGCGCGTCCTGAAGCGCGTCAAGGGCATCGCCATCAACCACTTCACCAGCGCCGACGTGGTGCGCCACCCGCTGGTGGCCCGCATCGTGGACGCCTACGACGCACGCGGCCAGGCCCCGGCACGCCGTGCCGCACCGCGCCTTGCAGCGCCTTGATCCCGACAGCCACAGCAGACGCCCGCCCACGGGCGCTCCAAAGCTCAAGCCCAAGCACACGCCCACGCACTCCCCCATGTCCCTGAACCAACTGCAACTGTCCCTGCAATTCGCGCGCTTTGCCGAGGCACCCGCCCACCGCGCCGTGCTGTCCCGCAGCAAGGTCACGCGCTGGATACGCCACGCCCTGGCCGTCGATGCCGAAATCACCGTGCGCATCGTCGATGCCGAGGAAGGCCAGCAGCTCAACCGCGAGTACCGGCAAAAGGACTACGCCACCAACGTCCTGACCTTCGACTACCAGCAGGAGCCCACCGCCATGGCCGACCTGGTGCTGTGCGCCCCCGTGGTCGAGCGCGAGGCGCGCGAGCAGAACAAGACGCTGGAGGAGCACTACGCCCACCTGCTGGTGCACGGCACGCTGCATGCCCAGGGCTGGGACCATGAAACCAGCGAGCAGGACGCTGAGGAAATGGAAGCCTACGAGACCGAGATCATGGTCGAGCTGGGCTTTGCCGACCCCTACGCCAAGTAGGCGGCACCAGGCCCCGCGCGGGCCTCAGCGCGCCGTATCGATGACGACCCGGCCGCGCACCTGGCCGGCAAGCAGCCGGGGCGCCAGCGCAACCGCATCGGCCAGGCCCGCCTCTTCGGTATTGCGCTCCAGCACCTCGCGCGGCAGTTCGGCGGCCAGCCGCGCCCAGGCCTGCTCGCGCCGCGCCTGCGGCGCATAGACGCTGTCGATGCCCAGCAGCGACACGCCGCGCAGAATGAACGGTGCCACGGAAGCCGGCAGGTCCAGCCCATGGGCCAGCCCGCAGGCCGCCACGCAGCCGCCGTAGCGCAGGCTGGCGCACACATTGGCCAGCGTATGGCTGCCCACGCTGTCCACGGCCGCCGCCCAGACCTCCTTTTGCAGCGGCTTGCCGGGCGCATCCAGGCTGCTGCGCTCCACGATCCGCGCCGCGCCCAGCGCCTTCAGGTGCTCGGCCTGTTCGGGCCGCCCGGTGCCGGCGTGCACCTCGAAACCCAGGCGCGACAGCAGGGCCACGGCAATGCTGCCCACGCCGCCATTGGCTCCCGTCACCAGCACCGGGCCGCTGGAGGGCGTGATGCCATGCGCCTGCAGCGCCATCACGCACAGCATGGCCGTATAGCCGGCCGTGCCTATGGCCATGGCATCCCGTGCGCTGAAGGCCTCGGGCCGGCGGATCAGCCAGTCGCCGTTCACGCGCGCCTGCTGGGCGAGCCCGCCCCAGTGGGTCTCGCCCACGCCCCAGCCGTTGAGCAGCACGGCATCGCCGGGCTGGAAACGCGCGTCCTCGCTGTCCAGCACCGTGCCGGCCAGGTCGATGCCCGGCACCATGGGGAACTGGCGCACCACGGGCGAGCGCCCCGTGATGGCCAGTGCATCCTTGTAGTTGAGCGTGGAATGCGAGACGGCCACGCGCACCGCGCCGGCGGGCAGGCTGGCTTCGTCCAGCTCCACACACTCGGCACGGGTTTCACGCGGTACGGGTTGGGTCAGCAGCAAGGCTTTGAACATGGGGTCTCCAGCAAGGCAGTGGCAAAGAAAATCCAAAGGCAATCAGGACTGCGGCGCGCCCAGCACGCCGCTGCGGCACAGGCGGGCGATGGCCTCGTCCGCCATCCCCAGCTCCCGCAGCAGCGCAAGGTTGCCATCGCCCAGGACGGGGGCCGGCGCACCCGGCACGGGCTCGGCATCCATCCACCGGAACCCCAGTCCCGGAGTGTCCACCGCAGCGCCGCCGGCGCCATAGCTCACAGGTGACACGGTGCCGGCAGCGCGGGCCTCGCCCAGGAACTCACCCAGGCGCCGCACCCTGGCGGCAGGCACGCCCACGGCGTTGAGCCGGGCTTCCATGTCCCGTGCGCTGCGTGCGGCGAAGGCCTCGGCCAGACAGGCCTGCAGCCGCTGCAGCGCGGACGCATCGCGCGCGGCGACAAAGCCGCCCTCGGGCGCATTGAAGGCATCGAGGTCCAGCAGCGTGGCGTCCTCGCACAGGGCATCGAGCCCCAGCACGCCGGCGAGCCTGCGGAACTGCTGCGGCGTGTTGGCGGCCGTGGACAGCCAGCCGTCGGCGCACCGGTAGGTGTCGGCCGCCGGGCTCCCCGTATAGCCGCGGTTGCCCACGCGCCGCGGCTCCACGCCATGGGTGAGATAGGTACAGGCATGCGGGTACATCAGCATCAGCGAGGCCTGCAGCATGGAGGCATCGATGTGCTGGCTGCGCCGCTCGCCAGGCGCCCAGGCGTTGCGCTGGTGCAGGGCCGCCGTGACCGACAGCGCCCCCAGCATGCCCACCGCCACGTCGATCACGGGAAAGCCCACCTTCACGGGCGGCGCTTCCTCGTCGCCCCCCGCCATCATCATCATGCCCGTGAGCGCCTGCACCACATGGTCATAGGCGCCCCGCCCGGCCCACTCGCCCTGCTGGCCAAAGCCAGAGATGGAGCAATACACCACGTCGGGACGCACCGCCCGGATGTCCTCGTAGCCCAGGCCGTGGCGCGCCACCACGCCGGGGCGGAAGTTCTCGATGAACACATCGGCCGTGCGCGCCAGGGCACGCACGATGTCCGCACCCTCGGGCTGGCGGATGTCCACTGCCAGCGAACGCTTTCCCGCATTGAGCGCCACGAAGCCCGAAGGCATGCCGCCCCCGGGCTCGCCGGGCGCCCGGCTGTTGCGCATGACCTCGCCACGCGTGGGCTCGACCTTGATGACCTCGGCCCCGAGCTGGGCCAGGTAGTGCGAGGCCAGCGGCCCCGCGATCACATGCGACATGTCGATGACGCGCACTCCTTGCAGCGGCTTGTCCATACCCGTCTTGCCTTTCCCTGGTTCAACTGTTGGCGGTGATGCCGGCCAGCTCAATGATGGCGGCCCACTTGCGGTTCTCGCTGCGCACGAAATCGGCGAAGGCCTGCGGCGAAGCGCTGGCCGTGGCCTCGTTGCCGACAGCCTCGAACGAGGCGCGCAGCGCTGGCTGGGCGGTGGCCTGGCGCACGGCAGCGTGCAGGCGCTCGACCACGGCAGGGGGCGTCCTGGCCGGAGCCCACAGCCCGAACCAGGACTCCTGCACCGCCAGCTCGCTGCCCAGCACCTCCTGCAGCGTGGGCACCTCGGGCAGCTGCGCCAGGCGCCTCCGGCTGGTCACCGCCAGGGCCCGCAGCTTGCCGCCCTGCACCTGGGGGATGCCGGTGCCCGCCACCGGAAACGCATACTGCGTATCCCCGCGGATCAGCGATGCCGCAATCTCCACCGATCCCTTGAGCGGTATGTGCGTGACCTGCAGGCCCGCCAACGAGGCCAGCGTGGCGCCCGCCAGATGGGCCGAAGTGCCTATGCCGCCCGAGCCGTAGTTGGCCTGCGCCGGCTGGGCCTTCAGCCCCGCGATCAGCTCCCGGGCCGTGCGCCAGGGCGCATCGGCACGCACCACCAGCACCGTGGGCGATGAGGCCAGGTTGCTGACGGGCGTGAAGTCGCCGATGGGGTCGAAGCGCAGGCCCGGTTGCAGCAGCTTCTGGATCAGGTGGGTGTTGGAGCCCATCAGGCAGGTGTAGCCATCGGCGGGCTGCTGCGCCACATACTGCGCGGCCAGCACGCCGGCCGCGCCCACCTTGTTCTCGATCACGATGGACTGCCCCAGGATCTCCCCCAGCACCGGGCCGGCCTGGCGCAATTGCACATCAGGCCCCCCGCCCGCCGCATACGGGGAAATCACCCGCACCGGCCGGCTCGGAAAATCGCTGGCCCGCACCAGCGGAAGCGCGGCAGCCGCCAGGCTGCCTGCCAGAAAGACGCGTCTGTCCATGGTCCTGTCTCCTTGTCGCTTGTCGTCGTGGGGTCACGATAGAACGGCAGGCCCATTTCCAATAGTGATATGTTTGGATGGATGGCAAACCTCCGGTAATCACTCCACCCCTGGGAACATGCACGACTTCGACCCGCAACGCCTGCTGTCGAGGCTGCGCTTCAAGCACCTGCAGCTCCTGCTGGCCCTGCACCAGGGAGGCAGCCTGCGCGCCGCGGCCGGCCTCATGCATTTGACCCAGCCCGCGCTGAGCAAGGCCCTGGGCGAGATCGAGGCGGCCTTCGGCGTGACGCTGTTCCTGCGCAATGCGCGCGGGCTCGAACCCACGGCCCAGGGCGAGATCGCCATCCGCGGCGCGGCCATGCTGCTGGCCGAGCTGCGCCATCTGGGCAGCGAGACCGCCCAGCAACCCGCCATCACCTTGCTGCGCATCGGCACCCCGCCCTTCGTGGCACAGGGCTACCTGCCCGGCGTACTGGCGGACCTGGCCGCACAGCAGCCCCATGTGCGGGTACAGCTCAAGGAAGAGCGCGTGCCTTTGCTTGTGCAATGCCTGCTGGACGGCCAGCTCGATGCCCTCATCACCAGCTACCCCACCGAACTGCCCGAGGCTGCAGGCCAGCCGCTGCGCTACGAAAAACTGTTCGACACCGGCTTCACCGTCATCGCCCCGCCGGACCACCCTGCAGGCCACGCGCGCAGCAACCGCTGGGAGGAGCTGGCGCGCCAGCGATGGATCCTGCCCACGCGCAGCTCCATGCTGCGCCGCATGATGGAAGAGGTGTTCCGCCGCGAAGGCGTGATCGCGCCCACGCCCGTCATCGAATCCACCAGCCCCTTCACCAACCTGCAACTGGTCCGGGCCGGCCTGGGGCTCAGCGCCGTGCCCGACTCCACGCTGCAGGCCTCGCCCCGGTCGCTGGGGGTGCGCAGGGTGCATGTCACACCCGCCATCTCCATGGGCCCCGTGGCGCTGATCTACCGCAGCGCCGTCGCCAACCCGCGCGTCGCCCTGCTGCGCGCCACGCTGGGCCTGCCCGGCCCGGTGGTGGAGCCGCCCTAGTCGCCTGGTGGCCACCACGCCGGCGCGATCCTGTCCTTTTGCGCAAAGCAGCCCTGACCCTGCCGCCATGCCGGTGCGACAGCCCGGCCGATGGTCCGGCACTAAGATCGGCCTCGACCTATAACACCGGCCTGGCCGCGCAAGGCCACGGCGGCCTGCCGATGCCCGGCTCCAGGAGGAGACAACACCCATGTGGGACATCGCACTGCTCATGAGCGCCGCCTTCGTGGCCGGCGCGCTCAATGCCGTCGCCGGGGGCGGCAGCTTCCTCACCCTGCCCGCCCTGGTCTTCACCGGCGTGCCGCCCGTGGCCGCCAACGCCACCGGCACCGTCGCCTTGCTGCCCGGCTACATGGCCGGTGCCTGGGGCTTTCGCCAGGACATGGAGCCGCCGCCCGGCCTGGGCATGCGCGGCGTGATCGTGCTGTCGCTCATCGGCGGCTCGCTGGGCGCGGCCCTGCTGCTGGTCACGCCCGACCACCTGTTCCGCAAGGTCGTCCCCTGGCTGCTGCTGGCCGCCACCGCCATGTTCGCCTTCGCGCCCCAGCTCAGGCGCATGGCATCACGCGGCAGCGCCGAGCATGCCGCCCATGCATCGCCCCTGAAGGCCGGCGCCGGCATGCTGGCCGTGGCCATCTACGGCGGCTACTTCAACGGCGGCCTGGGCATCCTGCTGCTGGCCCTGTTCGGCCTGCTGGGCCAGACCAGGCTGCATGCCATGAACGGCATGAAGAACCTGGTCTCCGCCCTGCTCACGGCCATTGCCGTCGCCATCTATGCGGCCGGCGGCGTCGTGCAGTGGGAGCAGGCCCTGGTCATGATGATCGCCGCCACCGCAGGCGGCTACGGCGGCGCCCGCCTGGCGCGCCGCATCCCGCCCGAATGGCTGCGCGCGGGCATCGTGCTGACGGGGCTGGTGATGGCGGGGGTGTTTTTCTGGCGGCAGTGAGGCGGGGCTTTTGAAGAAGGGCCGCGGCTCAGGCCTTTCTTGGCCGCTGCCTGGGCCTTGGCGGCTGTGCATCCGTCTCAGCAGACACCAAAGGCACTGCACGCAGGCTTTCAGCAACCCTGCGTGCGACGTCCTCTTTCCATGACTCGTCCTGGGTCAGCGTCAAAACGGCCACATCCGCAAGCGACGCCGCCATCGCGGACCGAACGGCCACATCCTTTCCAAAGTCTGCTTTGGCGCCGGTTGCGTCAAGGCTGCTCTCCAGCCTCGCAATGATTTCTGCGTTCACGCTGCGATTGTTGTTCTTGGCAACGAGGGTGAGCTTTTCACGCAGCTCCACAGGCATACGCAACGGGTAGGACGGCACTTGCTTGTCAGTCATCCGCCAGATTCTGGACATCAGAAAGATTCATGACAAAGAATCTATTTGACATCAAACAATCACAGATATCTAATAGATTCAGAGTGGCTCGCCACGCACCAATACCGAATCGGGAGGAGTTACCGACATGGATGCCGCGTCCAAGCAGTCGCACCCAGTAGACACCGCTGCCTGGCCCACCATGCAGCAAATGATCGCCCTGTCCATTGCCCGCGCAGAGATGGGGCTGGTTGCCCTGATCGAAACACGCTGTGCCGACATGGACTGGCATGACACGGATGTCGAGGTGGACCTGGCCGCAGACCTGGCGCTGAATCACATCCGGCAAATTCGGCACAAGGTATTCGAGGACGCCAGCGAATTCGACAACGAGTGGTACCTCGCCCGCGCAGCCATCGCCCTGGCCGCCCAGGCCTTCAACCGGCCACAGAGCCTCTACGCCCGGCACCTGAAACTGCTCTTGCAACTGTTTGATGAAGCACCGTCCTTTGTGGAATACGCGGAGCATGGTCCGGAAGGTTGAGGGCAGGCAGGCCTGTGCCGCATCCAGGGCAGTCGGCTTTCATGTGTCGAATGACTGGGCGGAATTGGACGAAAAAAAGCGCCTTGCTTTCACAAGGCGCTTTCGCATTTCAATAGCCGGAGAATGTCACTGCATCTGCTTCAGATTCCCGATGCGCACCAGCATTTCTGTGAACATCTGCATGTCGGCGCGCAGGTCGGGCAGTTCCTTGTATTCGAGCGCGTTGTGCGCCGTGTACTTCTTGCCGGGCATGGCGGGGCCGAAGTTGATGGCGTTGGGCATGAGCTTGGCCGTGGTGCTGCCGGCCGTGGGCACGGGCTTGGCGTCCAGGCCCGTGGTGTCGCCGAAGATGTTGAGCAGGGTGGACAGCCAGGCGCCCTTGGGGTCGCGCGCCATCCAGTTGCCCTGGGTGTACTGCAGGGTGAGGGGAACCTTGGCGGCCTCGCTCCAGCGGGTGATGCGCTGCTCGACTTCGGTGCGCAGTTGCTCGGGCGTCTTGCCGCGCGGCATGCGCACGTTGGTGGTGACTTCGAGCTTGCCGTCGGCCGCCTTGATGAGGTTGGGCGACAGGGTCAGCGGGCCCATGAAGTCGTCAGCATAGGCAACGCCCAGCTGCTTGCCGAAGTAGTCGAGGCCGAAGGCGCCGTTGATGTAGCGCAGGGCGTTGCTGTAGGCATTGGGCTGGACCAGGGCCACGCCATCGGTGGGCATGAGCACCTGCTGCAGGAACAGCGTCAGGCGCGGCACGGGGTTGACGCCTTCCTCGGGGCGCGAGCCGTGGGCCGAGGTGCCCGTGACCTTGACGGTGGCCGTCGCGCCGCTGTGCTGTATGTCGATGGTGAACGGTCCGCCCTGCCCGGCATAACTGGTGGTGAAGTCACCCTTGGCCGCCTGCAGGCGCGCGGCGATGGCGGCAATGGCGGCTTCGTCGCTGGCCGTGATGGTGGCGGTGGCGGTCTGGGCAATGGCGTTGGCCGAGGCGGCGCCGGCCATGGCGGTGATGGCCGGGCGGGCGGGGTCGGTCTTCACGTCGTCGAACACGGCCTTGAGCGCGCCCGAGCCCTTTTCCGCGACGACGGCTGGGTACTTGCTGTCCAGCACGATGTTGTAGGCAGGCAGCGTGGTCTTGCCCTGGTAGTACTTCATGGCGTCGCCGCCGGTTTCCTCGGTGGTCTCGATCATGAGGCGTATGCCGCGCGACAGGGGCAGGCCGCTGTCCTTGACGGCCTTCATGGCGAACAGCACGGTGGCGATGGAGCCCTTGTCGTCGATGGTGCCGCGCCCGTAGATCCGATCAGGCATGGGTGGGACAAGCACCGGGGGATGGCTCATCAGGGTGAGCCCGCTGTTGCCGGGCACAAAGGTAACCTCGAATGGGTTGATTTGCTTGCCGTCCAGCACCCATTCGGCGGCCACGGCAGGTACGACGTCGGCATGGGTGAGGATGCCGAATTCATCCGTGCCCGCGTTCGCTGCGTTCGCAGGCAGGGTGACCTCGAAGATGCGGTTGTCCACGTTGCGGTACTGCAGGCCGAAGTCCCTGGCCATCTGCTGCACCAGTTCGCCGAAGGCCAGGATGGCCGGGCTTTCGTGCGGCGGCACCTTGGGGTCGCGCACCGTGGGCAGAGCGACCATGCGCTCGATGCTGGCCAGCACGGCCCGCTCCTGCGTCAGCCGCGTGTACAGGCCCAGCAGGCGGGCGATGTGGTTGAGTTCATCCCCCGTGAGCGCGGCGCCTGCGGCATGGCGCTGCACGGCCTGGGCGATGGCAGGCTGCGCGGCCGCGGCCTGCTTCAGGAAGCTGGCGAAGTCGGTAGGTGCCGGCTGCGCCTGGGCCAGCGCGTCCAGCGCGGGCTTCTTGAGGGTGTCGGCGCCGGCCGCGCCGCTCCACGCCAGGGCCATGCTCATGGCAAGGGCCAGGGTGGAGGCTTTGAACGGATGGTTCTTCATGGTCGTCGGTCTGTCGATGAATGCTGAGGCCGCAAGAATACGGTCTTTGCAGCCCTTTTCCGGCCAGGACGTGCTCGCAGATCGCGCCAGAATCCGCCCCAGAACAGCAGGTCTGCGGCGCGCTATGCCGCGGTGGCCGGAGCTATCGACAGCGGGATGGTCACGGGCCCGTCGTTGAGCAGGTGCACCTGCATGTCGGCCCCGAAGCGGCCCGTGGCCACGTCGGGATGCAGGGCGCGCGCCCGCTGGACGATGTAGTCGTACAGGCGCTCGCCCTCGGCCGGTGGCGCGGCGCGCGTGAAGCTGGGGCGGTTGCCGCCGCCGGTGTCGGCCGCCAGCGTGAACTGACTGACGATGAGCAGGCCGCCGCAGGCGCCCTGCCCGTCCAGGTCCTGCACGCTGCGGTTCATCTTGCCCGCGTCGTCGGCAAAGATGCGCAGCTTGAGCATCTTGGCCAGCAGCTTGTCGGCTTCGGCCTCGGTGTCGCCGCGCTCTGCGCAGACCAGGGCCAGCAGGCCAGGGCCTATGCTGCCGGCGACTTGGCCATCGATTTCCACGCGGGCCTGTTGCACGCGCTGCAGGATGCTGATCATGGTTCGGGGTTCGGGTTCTTGTCGGTGGATGGGGAAGAAGTGTCCGCCTGGCCTGCCGCCTCGATGGCGGCTTCCATGGCGGTCTGCATGCCCAGCGGCAGCAGCTCTATGCGCGCGTACAGGCCGGGCACGGCCTGCAGCAGTTCGGCCTCTATCTCGGTGCGCAGCCGCGCGGCGCGGGCCACGCTCCAGTCACCGGGCACATGCATGTGCAGGTCGGCAAAGCTGCGCTCGCCGGCGCGCCGGCTGGAGATGTTGTCAAAGACCACGCCATGCGCGCGGCGCGCGTGGCGGTCCAGAACGGCGTCGATGCGCAGGCGCTCGGGCGCGTCCAGGGCCTGGTCCATCAGGCCCTGGGAAGACTGCCAGACCAGTTGCGCGCCCTGCACGCAGATGTTGATCGCAACCCCGATGGCCACGGCCGCGTCCAGCCACAGCCAGCCTGTGAGCGCTGCGCCCATCAGGCCGATGACCACGCCGGCCGAGGTCCAGACATCGGTGAGCAGATGGCGGGCATCGCCCTCCAGCGCCATGGAGCGGTGCTGGCGCGCCGAGCGCAGCATGGCCACGGCCAGCAGGCCGTTGAGGGCAGAGCTGGCCACGGACAGCGCCAGGCCCCAGCCCAGCTGCTCCAGCGGCTGCGGGTTCCACAGCCGCGCCAGCGCCGCCCAGCCAATGGCCAGGCTGGCTCCGATGACCAGGATGCCCTCGAAGCCCGCAGAGAAGTACTCGGCCTTGTGGTGCCCATAGGGATGGTCGGTGTCCGCCGGCCGCTTGGCGATGGTGACCATGGTCAGCGCGAACACGGCGCCGGCCAGGTTGACGAAGGATTCGAGCGCATCCGACAGCAGGCCCACCGATCCCGTCAGCCACCAGGCCAGGGTCTTGAGCACGATGGTCAGCAGGGCCACGGCCACCGAGATGCGAAGCAGGCTGTGCGGCGCCATCCAGCCGGCCGCGGAAGCGGGGGCGGGAGCGTTGGCAGTAGAGGGAGTGGGTTCGGCCATGCTGCGCTGCGGTACGTGGGGGGGTGCTTCGGATTAGACCACCGCGTGCCCACCGCGTGCGCGAGCCGCATGACAGAATCCGCGCCATGAATGGATGGCAGCGATCAGCGGGGTGGGTGCTGGCCTGGGCCGTGGCCGCAGGCTGTGGCGCGGCCTGGCTGGCGCATGGGCGCCTGCAGTCGCTGCGCGAGGTCTTCGACACCGATGCCCGCATTGCCCACCGGCTGCTGAGCCAGCGCATGGTGCAGCACGACGCCATTCTGGGCACGCTGGCCCTGCTGCAGCCGCGCCAACCCGCATCCGGCCAGGCGCCATGGAGGCAGCTGCAGCGCCTGTATCCCCAGGTGCTGGATGTGGCGCGCCGCGCGGCCACCGCAGGCGAGCCCTGGCCCGAGACCTGGCCGCCCGGCATGGCCGAGGCCGAGCGCCGCTCCCAGGCCAGCGGCCAGGCCGAACTGGCCCTGGCCGACCTGGTCCGGGGCCGGCTGTACCTGGTGCAGGCCGGGCTGCCGGCCAGCTACGCGCTGCTGCTGGACCTGCGCGCCACGATTCCCGCCGACGAGTGGCCGCTGCCGCCCGCCACCAGCCCGGTGCGCGCATGGCTGGCCCTGGGCGGGCAGGAATTCGTGATCCAGCCGGGCCGAGCCGCCGCGCACGGCTGGAACACATGGTCGTGGGAGGTGAGCAAGACCCTGGCCTCGCCCAGCCAGCCTCTGGTGCTGCACCTGCGCCAGCCGCTGGACACGCGG
>NZ_JTKZ01000021.1:0-27534 GCF_000799035.1 Delftia sp. ZNC0008 | reverse complement strand
CCGCGTCGCACCAGCAGGCGCTCGGCCAGCCAGGGGCCGAGCAGGGCGATCAGCAAGGCAGCGGCCAGGCTGGCGATAAAGCCGCCCCGGCGATCGGAGGCCAAGGTGGAGCTCACCGATTGGCGCAGCTCGCGCCCCAGCCCCTGCAGGCGCGCCGCGTCCAGGGGCGCGGCGGTGCTCAGATTGCGCCAGAAGGGGCGGCCCAGCGGTGAATCGGTGCGGGCCGTCAGCGCGGCCTGGAATTGTTCGCGGCGCTGGCGTATCAGCTCGTTGCCGCGCTGGTCGGCATCGACCGACACCAGCCGCGCGAGTTTGAGTTCGGAATCCACGGCACTGCGTTGCTTGGCCAGGCTGGCGCGCTGCTCGGCCACATCGGGCGCATCGGCGGGGGCGCCTTTTTCGGGCGCCGGTCCCAGGCCGGCCAGGCGCGAATCGATATCGGCCAGTTCCTCGGTGCGGCGGGCCGCCACCTGGTCGGCTGCCGTGCCAATGGCTGCAGCCTCGTCCAGCAGCTTGCGGCCGTCATCGTCCTCGGCCAGCTTGTGGGGAATGGCGTCCAGCTGCTTGCGCAGATCGTCTACGCTGGGAAGGGCGGGCCGGCCGTCTTCTGCGGTCGCGCCCGCGGCTGTGGCGCCGTCCTGGGCCTGGGCCGGGCCGGGTGCAGACAGGAGCAGCATCGCCAGAGCCATCAGCCAGATGGCCAGGCATGGGCGAAGGGCCTGTGCCCACGTGGGGCGCTGCGGAAGAGGGCTGCAGGGCGGTGTCATGGACGCACATTGTGCGGCGGGCCGCTGCAGCGGTTGTTTCCAAAGGTCCGGCCCCGCCAGCCGGCAGCCGTCTCAGCGCGATGCGGGACTGAACATATCGACACGGTCGGTGATGACGCCGTCCGTGCCCAGGTCGATCAGGCGCTGTGCGGCCCATTCGTCGTTGACCGTGTAGCTGCTGCAGCGCAGGCCCGCGCCATGCACCTTGGCGACCAGGGCTGCATCCCACAGCGCGTGGTTGAGCACCATGGCTGCGCAGCCCAATTCCAGCGCGGTGCGCAGGTCGGCGTCGCCCGTGGCGTCTGCCAGCCTGTCCACCAGCAGGCCGCGCGGAATGTGGGGCGCCGTGTCGCGTGCGCCCTTGAGGGCATCGGTCTTGAACGAGGTGAACAGCGGCGGGACCCGGTCCTGGGGCCAGATGCGGTTCATCAGCTCGCCCGTGGCGCGGCCCGTGGCCTCTTCCTGGCCCGGCGTGGGCTTGATCTCCACGTTCAGGAAAAAGTGGTTGGCCAGGCACCAGCGCGCCAGGGCTTCCAGCGTGGGCAGGGCCTCGCCCGCATATGCGCGCGAGTGCCAGCTGCCGGCGTCGAGCTGGGCGATCTCGCCCATGGACAGGTCGCCACCCGTGCCGTGGCCGTTGGTGGTGCGCTCCAGCGTGGCGTCGTGCATCAGGAACAGCACGCCGTCGGCAGACAGCTTGGCATCGCACTCGAACATGCGATAGCCGTGCGCGGCGCCCAGGCGGAAAGCGGCCATGGTGTTTTCGGGCGCCAGCTTGCCGGCGCCACGGTGGGCCACCCACAGGGGGTAGGGCCAGGATTTCAGGTTCTCGGTCATGGCGAGTCCGTCAAAAGAAGGGAGCTTGGATGGAAAAAGAGAGCCTCTGGGGCTCTCTTGGAAAAGGTCGGAGAGCCGGCCTTCAGGGGATCAGATCCGCTTGCCGCTTTCTGCGTCGAACCAGTGCAGGCGACGCTCTTCGGAAGGACGCACGCGCATGGTCTCGCCGGACTTGGGGAAGGGCGCGCCTTCGTCGATGCGTACCGTCATCGTCTCGCCATTGAGCGAACCATAGACCAGGCGCTCGGCGCCCAGCATTTCCACGGTGTCCACCTTGATTTCCCAGCCGCCTTCGTTGACGACGACCAGGTGCTCGGGGCGGATGCCCAGGATGCGGCCGGTCGTGCCGCCGGGCGCGTTCTTGAGCAGGTTCATCGGGGGCGAGCCGATGAAGCTGGCCACGAAGGTGGAGGCGGGCGTGTGGTAGACCTCTTCGGGCGTGCCGAACTGCTCCATCACGCCGCCGTTCATGACGATCATGCGCTGGGCCAGGGTCATGGCCTCGACCTGGTCGTGGGTCACGAACAGGCTGGTGATGCCCAGCTCGGCGTGCAGCTTCTGGATCTCGATGCGGGTCTGGCCGCGCAGCTTGGCGTCCAGGTTGGACAGCGGCTCGTCGAACAGGAAGACCTTGGGCTGGCGCACGATGGCACGGCCCATGGCCACGCGCTGGCGCTGGCCGCCCGACAGCTGGCGCGGCTTGCGGTCCAGCAGGTGCGACAGCTCCAGGATCTTGGCGGCCTTGTCCACACGGCGCTTGATCTCCTCGGGCGGCACCTTGGCGATCTTCAGGCCGTAGGCCATGTTCTCGTAGTTCGACATATGCGGGTACAGCGCATAGTTCTGGAACACCATGGCGATGTCGCGCTTGGCCGGTTCCACGTCGTTGACGACCTTGTCGCCGATCAGCAGCTGGCCGTCGGAGATCTCTTCCAGGCCCGCCACCATGCGCAGCAGGGTGGACTTGCCGCAGCCCGAAGGGCCGACGATGACGACGAACTCGCCGTCCTGGATTTCGGCGTTGACGCCGTGCAGTACCTGGTTGGCCGACGGGCCGTGGCCGTAGCGCTTGATCAGGTTGCGAAAGGAAATGGATGCCATACGAAGATTCTGGTTGAGTCGCAGAGCGAAGGGCGCTGGCGCTTGCTCTGCGGGGTTCTATACGGTGGGTGGGGGCGGTGGACGGCTTACTTTTCGGTGTCCACCAGGCCCTTGACGAACCAGCGCTGCATCAGGATCACCACGGCAGCGGGCGGCAGCATGGCCAGCAGGGCCGTCGCCATCACCACGTTCCAGTCGTTGCCGGTATCGCCGCTGGCCACCATGCGCTTGATGCCGATGACCACGGGGTACATGTCTTCCGAGGTGGTCACGAGCAGCGGCCACAGGTACTGGTTCCAGCCGTAGATGAACTGGATCACGAACAGCGCCGCGATCGAGGTCTTGGACAGCGGCACCAGCACATCCTTGAAGAAGCGCATGGGGCCGGCGCCATCGATGCGGGCGGCCTCCACCAGCTCGTCCGGCACCGTCAGGAAGAACTGGCGGAACAGGAAGGTGGCCGTGGCCGAGGCGATCAGCGGAATCGTCAGGCCGGCGTAGCTGTTGAGCATGCCCAGCGTGGAGACGACTTCGTAGGTGGGGCCGATGCGCACTTCCACGGGCAGCATCAGGGTCACGAAGATCAGCCAGAAGCAGATCTTCTTGAACGGGAAGCGGAAGTACACCAGTGCGAATGCCGACAGCAGCGAGATC
The DNA here is from genome assembly GCF_000799035.1 of Delftia sp. ZNC0008. Classification (NCBI taxonomy): domain Bacteria; kingdom Pseudomonadati; phylum Pseudomonadota; class Betaproteobacteria; order Burkholderiales; family Comamonadaceae; genus Delftia; species Delftia sp. ZNC0008. The sequence continues at coordinate 24,175 of NZ_JTKZ01000021.1, read as the reverse complement.
GCGATCTTGCCCACGGTGATCACCATGGCCGAGACGAAGCTGATCCACATCATGCGTGCCACGGGCGCGCTGGAGCCAGGGCCCGAGCCGCCGAACAGCGCGGCCTTGTAGGTTTCCCAGAAGTTGCTGCCGGGCACCAGGGGCATGGGCACCTGGATGATGTCCTGCGGCGTGTGCGTGGAGGCCACGAAGGCCAGGTACAGCGGAAAGCCGACGATCAACACGCCCAGCACCATGATCAGGTGCGAGAAAAAGGTCAGAAGAGGACTGCGTTCAACCATGATCAGTACTGCACTTTCTTCTCAACATAGCGGAACTGGATCACGGTGAGTGCAACCACGATCACCATCAGCACGACGGATTGGGCAGCCGAGCCGCTCATGTCCATGGCCTTGAAGCCATCGTGATAGACCTTGTAGACCAGGATGGAGGTGTCCTGGCCCGGACCGCCCTGGGTCGTGGCGTCCACGATGCCGAAGGTGTCGAAGAAGGCATAGACCACGTTCATCACCAGCAGGAAGAACGTGGTGGGCGACAGCAGCGGGAACTGGATGTCCCAGAAGCGGCGCATGGGGCCCGCGCCGTCGATGGCGGCGGCCTCGATCAGCGACTTGGGGATGGACTGCAGGCCCGCAAGGAAGAACAGGAAGTTGTAGGAGATCTGCTTCCAGATCGCGGCGATGACGATCAGCGTCATGGCGTTGCCGGAGTTCAGCAGGTGGTTCCAGTCATAGCCGATCATGCGCAGCGCATAGGCCACGACGCCGATGGACGGCGAGAACATGAACACCCACAGCACGCCTGCCACGGCGGGCGCCACCGCATAGGGCAGCAGCAAGGCGGTCTTGTAGGCGAGCGCACCCTTGATCACGCGGTCCGCAAAAATGGCCAGCATCAGCGACAGCGCGATGCCGAACACCGCCACCAGCAGGGAAAAGATGGCCGTGGTCTTGAACGAGGCCAGGTAGGCAGGGTCATCCAGCAGATGCTGGAAGTTGGCGAAGCCCACCCATTCGGTGGAAAAGCCAAACGTATCCTGCGCCTGGAAAGACTGCACGATGGCCTGGCCTGCGGGCCAGAAAAAGAAGACCAGCACGATGACCATCTGTGGTGCTATCAGCAGCCACGGCAGCCAGGCGGATCGAAAAAGAACGCGTTTTTCCATGACGGAACTCGGTAGAACAAAACAGCCCGCAAACCGGATGGCCGTGGGGCCGCCGGTTGCGGGCCTGTGATGCACGGTGCGGGCTGCCTGCGCAGCGGCCACGCCGCAGATCACATGGGAGGATTACTTGTTGGCCCTGGCGAAGCGGCCCAGTTGCTCGTTGCCACGGGTGACAGCGGTGTCCAGTGCCTGCTGGGGAGTCTTCTTGCCGGTCCAGATCTGTTCGGTTTCCTCATCGATGATGGTGCGGATCTGAACGAAGTTGCCCAGGCGGATGCCGCGCGACTTGTCGGTGGTCTTGCGGATCATCTGCGTCACGGCGGTGTCGGTGCCGGGATGCTTTTCGTAGAAGCCCGAAGCCTCGGTCAGCTTGTACGCAGCGGTGGTCACGGGCAGGTAGCCGGTGCGCTGGTGGCTGGCGGCCTGGATCTTGGTGTTGTTCAGGAAGTTGAAGAAGTCAGCCACGCCCTTGTAGCGTTCGGCGCTCTTGCCAGCCATCACCCACAGGGAAGCACCGCCGATGGCCGTGTTCTGGGGGGCGCCCTTCACATCGGCGTAGTAGGGCAGCTGCGACTGGCCGAAGGCGAACTTGCCTTCCTTGACCACGCGGGCGTACAGGCCGGAGGAGCCCGTGATCATCGCGCACTCGCCGGAAGCGAAGGCGGCGTCGGGCACGTTGCCGCGGCCCTTGTAGACGAAGCTGCCGTCCTTGGCGGCCTTGGCCAGGTTCTCGAAGTGCTTGACGTGCAGCGGCGAGTTGAACACCAGCTTGGCATCGGTGCCGTCAAAGCCGTTGTTCTTGGTCGCGTACAGGGTGTTGTGCCACAGCGAGAAGCTCTCCAGCTGGGTCCAGCTCATCCAGCTCGTGGTCAGTGCGCAGCGGTGGCCCGAGGCCTTGAGCTTTTCAGCGGCGGCGAACACTTCGGGCCAGGTCTTGGGCGGCTTGTTCTCGTCCAGGCCCGCCTTCTTGAAGGCGTCCTTGTTGTAGTAGAAGATGGTGGTCGAGCTGTTGAGCGGGTAGCTCATCATCTGGCCGTTGGGGGCGGTGTAGTAGCCGGCCACGGCGGAGATGTACTCGCCCTGGTCGAACTTGAAGCCGCCGTCGTTCATGACCTTGGTGACCGGAACCACGGCACCTTTGGAGGCCATCATGGTGGCCGTGCCCACTTCGAAGACCTGCAGGATGTCAGGTGCATTGCCGGCGCGGAACGCGGCGATGGCAGCTGTCATGGACTCGTCATACTGGCCCTTGTAGGTCGGCACGATCTTGTACTGGGTCTGGCTGGCGTTGTACTCCTTGGCCAGGTCGTTCACCCAGTCGCCCAGGGCCGCGCTCATCGAGTGCCACCACTGGATTTCGGTTTGGGCTTGTGCCGAGATGGTGGTGGCCGCGATCGCGGCCGCCATGGCCAGTTGCTTCAGTTGCATGAGGACTCCTCTAGTTCGGTGACGGTTTCAGACCGCTGCCACGGTAAGGCAGGGGCATGACATGTCTGTGTCATTGTTTTCGGATGCTTCTTACCGCACTACAGGCCAAACCCGGTGAGCCGCTGGTCCCGTATGTCAGTCGTGTGACAAAAAATGACACGCGAAGCGGCGCTATTTTAGGTCAATACCATTTCGTTTCAAAAGCACGGGTTGTTCGTATTGGCTCGTTTGTGCTCTTTCTGTATAAGGCCTGTTCGCCGGGGCGTGTCTGCCCCGTGGTGTTGGCGAGGGCTGGCTTCTCAGTGCAAGACGGCGAGCCGCCCAGAGCCCCGTAGGAAGCGGGCCTTCGAGGGGCTCGCTTAAAATTGCGCTCCCACTTGGCTTAGCGGCGCCCCTAGAGCGCCAGACACGGTCTACCCCCATGAATGTACCGATTGCGTTGGCGGCCCTGCAGGCACAGGCAGCCGAACCTGCACGTCTGCGAGAGATTCCCTACAACTACACCTCGTTTTCCGATCGCGAGATCGTGATCCGCCTGCTGGGTACTTCCATGTGGGATGTGCTCAACCAGCTGCGCCAGGAGCGGCGCACGGGCCGCTCCGCCCGCATGCTCTACGAGGTGCTGGGGGACATCTGGGTCGTCCAGCGCAATCCCTACCTGCAGGACGACCTGCTGCACAGCCCCGATCGCCGCAAGGCGCTGGTGGAAGCACTGGAGCACCGCCTGGGCGAGATCGACAAGCGCCGTGCTCCGCAGCAGGACCCCGTGCGCGATGCGCTGGTGGGCCAGCTGGTGGATGCGGCGCGCCGCGCCGTGCATGAGTTCAACGCCACCTTCGTCGAGGCCGAGCAACTGCGCCGCCGGGTGCAAAAGAGCCTGGGCCGCCACACGGCCAAGGACAACATCAAGTTCGACGGCCTGTCGCGCGTGGCCCATGTGACGGACGCCACCGACTGGCGCGTCGAGTATCCCTTCGTCGTGCTCACCCCCGATACCGAAGCCGAGATGGCCGCCCTGGTGCGTGCCTGCATCGAGCTGCGCCTGACCATCATTCCGCGCGGCGGCGGCACGGGCTACACGGGCGGCGCGATCCCGCTGACCTGGCGCAGCGTGGTGATCAACACCGAAAAGCTCGAGGCCATGACGGAGGTGGAGATGCGCCGCATCCCCGGCGTGGACCACGAGGTGCCCACCATCTTCACCGAGGCCGGAGTGGTCACGCAGCGCGTGGCCGATGCGGCCGAGCGCGCGGGCTTCGTCTTCGCCGTGGACCCCACATCGGCCGAGGCCTCGTGCATCGGCGGCAACGTCGCCATGAATGCGGGCGGCAAGAAGGCCGTGCTCTGGGGCACGGCGTTGGACAACCTGGTGTCCTGGCGCATGGTCACGCCCGATGCGCAGTGGCTGGAAGTCACGCGCGTGGGCCACAACCTCGGCAAGATCCATGACGCCGAGATGGCCAGCTTCGAGCTGCAGTACTTCGAGGCCGACGGCAAGACCCCCATCCGCAGCGAGCGGTTGGACATTCCCGGCCAGAAATTCCGCAAGGAAGGCCTGGGCAAGGACGTGACCGACAAGTTCCTGTCGGGCCTGCCCGGCATCCAGAAGGAAGGCTGCGACGGCCTGATCACCAGCGCGCGCTGGGTGGTGCACCGCATGCCCGAGCACACGCGCACGGTCTGCATGGAGTTCTTCGGCAACGCCAAGGACGCCGTGCCCAGCATCGTCGAGATCAAGGACTTCATGTTCGCCGAGCAAAAGCGCTCGGGCGTGCTGCTGGCCGGCCTGGAGCACCTGGACGACCGCTACCTGAAGGCCGTGGGCTACGCCACCAAGAGCAAGAAAGGCAACGGCCATCTGCCCAAGATGGTGCTGCTGGGCGACATTGCCGGCGACAACGCCGACGATGTGGCCCGCGTGGCCGCCGAGGTGGTGCGCATCGCCAACTCGCGCAACGGTGAAGGCTTCACCGCCGTCAGCGCCGAGGCGCGCAAGAAATTCTGGCTGGACCGCAAGCGCACGGCCGCCATCTCGCGCCACACCAACGCCTTCAAGATCAACGAAGACGTGGTGATCCCGCTGCCCCGCATGTGGGAGTACACGGACGGCATCGAGCGCATCAACATCGAACTGTCGCTGCGCAACAAGCTCAAGCTGTGCGACGCGTTGACGGACTTCTTCCAGCACGGCGACCTGCCCCTGGGCAAGCAGGACGATGCGGGCGACATCCCTTCGGCCGAACTGCTGGAGGACCGCGTGCAGCAGGCCCTGGCCCTGGTGGCCGATGTGCGCACGCTGTGGCAGGGCTGGCTGGACAACGTGGAAAACCTCTTCCAGCAACTGCAGGATCACACGCTGCGCGCGAGCTGGAAGACCCAGCTGAAGGCGCCCATGGCCCAGATCTTCGCGGGCGCGGCCTTCCAGCCGCTGCTGGCCGAAGTCAACGCCATTCACCAGCGCGTGCTCAAGGGCCGTGTCTGGGTGGCGCTGCACATGCACGCCGGCGACGGCAACGTGCACACCAACATTCCGGTCAACAGCGACGACTACGAGATGCTGCAGACCGCCCATGAGGCCGTGGCGCGCATCATGGTGCTGGCCCGCCATCTGGACGGGGTGATCTCGGGCGAGCACGGCATCGGCATCACCAAGCTGGAATTCCTCAGCGACGACGAACTGGCGCCCTTTGCCGCCTACAAGCAGCGCGTGGACCCCGAAGGCCGCTTCAACAAGGGCAAGCTGATCCGCAACGAGAAGCTGCAGGCCGTGGTGGGCCAGAGTCATGACGGCCGCTCGCCGCGCGAATCGCTGATGTTCGCCGACCTGACCAACGCCTACACGCCCAGCTTCGGCCTGATGGGGCACGAGTCGCTGATCATGCAGCAAAGCGACATCGGCGCCATTGCCGACTCGGTCAAGGACTGCCTGCGCTGCGGCAAGTGCAAGCCCGTGTGCGCCACCCATGTGCCGCGCGCCAACCTGCTGTACAGCCCGCGCAACAAGATCCTGGCGACCTCGCTGCTGGTCGAGGCCTTTCTGTACGAGGAGCAGACGCGCCGCGGCGTGTCGCTGCGCCACTGGCAGGAGTTCGAGGACGTGTCGGACCACTGCACGGTCTGCCACAAGTGCTTCAACCCCTGCCCGGTGAAGATCGACTTCGGCGACGTGACCATGAACATGCGCAATCTGCTGCGCAAGATGGACAAGAAGAGCTTCCGGCCCGGCAACAAGCTGGCCATGGCCATGCTCAACGCCACCAATCCGGACACCATCAAGTTCATGCGTTCGGCCATGGTCGGCGTGGGCTTCAAGGCCCAGCGCCTGGCCTCCGACGTGCTCCACAGCCTGGCCAGGAAGCAGACCCAGCATCCGCCGGCCTCGGTGGGGCGCGCGCCGCTCAAGGAGCAGGTGATCCACTTCGTCAACAAGAAGCTGCCGGGCGGCCTGCCCAACAAGACGGCGCGTGCCCTGCTGGACATCGAGGACAAGGACTACGTGCCCATCATCCGCAGCCCGCAGACCACGAACGCGGACACCGAGGCGGTGTTCTACTTCCCCGGCTGCGGCTCCGAGCGCCTGTTCAGCCAGGTGGGCCTGGCCACCCAGGCCATGCTCTGGCATGCCGGCGTGCAGACCGTGCTGCCACCGGGCTACCTGTGCTGCGGCTATCCCCAGCGCGGCAGCGGCCAGTTCGACAAGGCCGAGAAGATGATCACGGACAACCGCGTGCTCTTCCACCGCGTCGCCACCACGCTCAACTACCTGGACATCAAGACCGTGGTGGTCAGCTGCGGCACCTGCTACGACCAATTGCAGGGCTACGAGTTCGGCAAGATCTTCCCGGGCAGCCGCATCATCGACATCCACGAGTACCTGCTGGAAAAGGGCGTGACGCTGCAGGGCAAGGAGGGCTACCTCTACCACGACCCCTGCCACTCGCCCATGAAGCTGCAGGACCCCATGAAGACCGTCAAGGCCCTGGTCGGCGACGGCGTGATCAAGAGCGAGCGCTGCTGCGGCGAATCGGGCACGCTGGGCGTCACGCGCCCCGACATCTCCACGCAGATCCGCTTCCGCAAGGAAGAGGAACTCAAAAAGGGCGAGGCCGCGCTGCGCGCCAGCGGCGCCCTGGCCGAGAAGGACAACGTGAAGATCCTCACCAGCTGCCCCAGCTGCCTGCAGGGCCTGTCGCGCTACGGCGGCGACATGAACAACGGCCTGCTGGAGGCCGACTACATCGTGGTCGAGATGGCGCGCCAGATCCTGGGCGAGAACTGGATGGCCGAATATGTTCAGCGCGCCAACGCCGGCGGCATCGAACGGGTTCTGGTCTGATGGCTGCTTCCGCTTCCTGCCCCCTGTGCGCCACAGAAGGCGGCCTGCCCGTCTGGCGCGGCCGGCGCCTGCGGGTGATCCGCGCCCAGGAAGAGGGCTTCCCGGCCTTCTACCGCGTGGTCTGGAATGCGCATGTGGCCGAGTTCTCCGACCTGGATGCCGCCGACCGCCAGCACTGCATGGATGCCGTGGTCGTGGTCGAGCGCGTCTTGCGTGAGCGCCTTGCGCCGGCCAAGATCAACCTGGCGGCGCTGGGCAACATGGTGCCGCACCTGCACTGGCATGTGGTTGCGCGCTTCGAATGGGACAGCCATTTCCCGGGCTCGGTCTGGGCTGCTGCCCAGCGCCCGCGCAATGGCGAGCGCGAGGCCGAGGTGGCAGCGCGCTTGCCAGCCATAGACACGGCGCTGTCGCAGGCTCTCGATGCCTGGCAGCAGCACCCCGCCACTGAATGAGGAGCACCGCATGGCCGGCCTGACCCCTGACACCCCAACTCCCGAAGCCCTGACCGTGCACGGCGCATCGCGCGTGCTGGAAGTGGCCTATTCCGACGGCGCAAGCTTTCGCATTCCCTTCGAGCTGCTGCGCGTGTACTCCCCCTCGGCCGAGGTGCAAGGCCATGGCCCGGGCCAGGAAGTGCTGCAGACCGGCAAGCGCGACGTGGCCATCACGGCCATCGAGCCCGTGGGCAACTACGCCATCAAGCCCTTCTTCAGCGACGGGCATGAAAGCGGCCTGTACACCTGGGAATACCTCTACGAACTGGGCCGCCGCCAGGACGAGTTCTGGGCGCAGTACCTGGACCGGCTACAGGAGTCCGGCATGGACCGCGACACGCCCATGCCCGGCAAGGCCGGCGGCGGCGGGCACGGCTGCGGCAGCCACTGACGCAGTACGCACGCAGGGGCCGGGGCGCGGCGTCTGCCGCGCCGTTCCCACAGCGCCACATTCAGGACCTTTGCACAGCACAGGGTTATTGGGGGTGGTGCTATATTAAAAATAGCTTGAAAGTCTTTGTTTGAAGGCGTTTCAAGCTGTTTGTTCTTGATAACCCTTGCCCGGCAAAGCCCGCGGCCACACGGGGTTGTCGCTGTACGCATTACTACTGCTTGCTTAGCATCGTTGTTATGAGCACCACACATTTCGGATTCCAGTCGGTGGACGAGCGCGAGAAGGCCAGCCGCGTGCGCGGCGTGTTCGACTCGGTCGCTTCGCGCTACGACGTCATGAACGACCTGATGTCGGGTGGTCTGCACCGTGCCTGGAAGGCCTATACGGTGATGGTGGCCAACCTCAAGGAAGGCGACAGGGCGCTGGACATCGCGGGCGGCACGGGCGATCTGGCCCTGGCCTTCGCCAAGAAGGTCGGCTCCACCGGCCAGGTGGTGCACACCGACATCAACGAAGCCATGCTGCGCGTAGGCCGGGACCGGCTGATCAACAAGGGCGTGATCCTGCCCACCATGGTCTGCGATGCCGAGGCCCTGCCGTTTCCGGACAACCATTTCGATCTGGTCAGCGTGGCCTTCGGCCTGCGCAACATGACGCACAAGGATGCGGCGCTCAAGGAAATGAACCGCGTCCTGCGCCCCGGCGGCAAGCTGCTGGTGCTGGAATTCTCCAAGGTGGCCAAGCCCCTGGAGAAAGCCTACGACTGGTACTCCTTCAAGATTCTTCCGGCCATGGGCAAGCTCGTGGCGGGCGATGACGCCAGCTACCGCTATCTGGCCGAGTCCATCCGCATGCACCCCGGCCAGGAAGATCTCAAGCGCCTGATGCAGGAATGCGGCTTCGGCCATGTGGACTATCACAACATGACGGGCGGCATTGCCGCGCTGCATGTGGGAATCAAGTGCTGAGCGCGTGAGGTGCTCGGTGAGGTGACGGCAACACGATTATTCGAGGAGATGACATGAAAAAGCTATGGTCTATGGTCTTGGTCGCAATGCTGGTGGTGGTCCACGGCACGGCCGACGCCAAGCGCATGGGCGGTGGCGGATCGGTGGGCAAGCAGTCGAGCAACGTGACGCAGCGTGAAGCCGCGCGCGCGCCGACACAGAACACGCCGCCGCAGAACGCCGCCACACAGAACGCTGCAGGCAAGCCGGCCACTGCACCGGCAGCTGCTCCCGCCAAGAAGCCCTGGGGCGCCATGCTTGGCGGCCTGGCCGCTGGCCTGGGCCTGGCCTGGCTGGCGAGCTCGCTGGGCCTGGGCGCCGCCTTCGGCCAGTTCCTGCTGATCGGCCTGCTGGCCCTGGTCATCATGGTGGTGGTGGGCATGGTCATGCGTTCGCGCCGTGCAGCGGCTGGCGCGCAGCAGGCATCGTCCAGCCCCTTTGCCTTCCAGAACGCAGCGCCTGCCGGTGCCGGCAATATCGGTGGCAACGTGGACAGCGCACCGCTGGCACGCCAGTACAACCCCGAGAAGGTCGGCAACGACGCATCGGCCCGTCCCTGGGAGCAGAACCATCAGCCGGCCGCCCTGGCTGCAGGCTCGGGCTCCGGCGTGCAGATCGGCTCGGCCCTGGCAGGCTCGCAGAACTGGGGTGTGCCTGAAGGCTTCGATACCGAGGGCTTCCTCACCGCTGCCAAGCGCAACTTCGTCACGCTGCAATCGGCCTGGGACCGCTCCGACATCGCGTCGCTGCGCGCCATGATGACCGACGAGATGCTGACCGAGATCCGTGGCCAGCTCAGCGAACGCGAGGCCCAGCGTCCCGGCCAGCCCAACCAGACCGACGTGGTCATGATCGACGCCCAACTGCTGGGCATCGAGGACCTGGGCAATGACTACATGGCCAGCGTGGAATTCTCGGGCATGATCCGCGAGGACGCCTCGGCAGGTCCCACACCCTTCCGCGAAGTCTGGAACATGACCAAGCCCAAGAGCGGCAGCAGCGGATGGCTGGTCGCCGGAGTCCAGGCATTGCAGTAATTCCTCTCACTTCGGGAATAATCGGGGACTATGGCAACACAGTCCCCTTTTTCTTTCCTGAACGGCCTCATGGAACGCGTGATGGCCGGCCCGCAACCGCCGCAATGGCTGGTCAGCGAGGTGCATCAGCGCATCGTGCTGTTCCTCAACCATGTGCTGATGCAGGAAAAGGAGGCCACCGAGCGCCTGGTGCGGCAAAAGGGCCGCGTGGCGCGCGTGCAGTGGCGCGGCTACTCCATGGCCCTGCAGATCACGCCGGCCGGCCTGTTCAACGTGGCGCCTGAAGACGCGCAGCCCGATCTGCTGCTCGAAGTGACCGAGACCTTCGCACTGGCCCTGGCCCAGGTGGCCCTGCGCGGCGACAAGCCCTCCATCCGCATCGAAGGCGACGTGCAACTGGCCGCCGACATCAACTGGCTGGTGGACCACGTCGAATGGGATGTGGAGGAAGACCTCGCCCGCATCATCGGCGATGCACCCGCGCACACCGTGGCCAAGGTGGCCCGCAGCGCTGCCCAGGCACTGCGCCAGTTCGTGGGCGCCCGCATGGCCGGCAAGCCCGATGCCGATGCCCCCGCCCCTGAAGCCGCACGTTCGGCAGCGCCCGCCAGCGCGCCCGTTGGTTCCCCCGTGGTGTCCCTGCCCGGTTTCGAGAACGACAAGCCATGAGCCGGTTTCTTCGCGGGCTGACCATCCTCTGGGTGGTGTTCCGCTACGGACTCGACGAGCTGGTGCTGTCGAGCTTCGAGCATCCCTGGATGCGCCGCGCACGCGCGGTGCTCACCCTGGGCCGCCGGCTGGACAAGCCGCGCGGCCAGCGCCTGCGCGAGGCGCTGGAGGAGCTGGGCCCCATCTTCGTGAAGTTCGGTCAGGTGCTGTCCACGCGCAGCGACCTGATGCCGCCCGACGTGGCCGAGGAGCTGGCCCGGTTGCAGGACCGCGTGCCGCCCTTCGATTCGCAGATTGCGGTGGACACCATAGAGCGTGCCTTCCGCAAGAAGCTGGACCAGATCTTCGTGAGCTTCGAGCGCGAGCCGGTGGCCAGTGCCTCCATCGCGCAGGTGCACTTTGCCGTGATCAGCGACCGCAACGGCGTGCAGCGCGATGTGGCCGTCAAGGTGCTGCGCCCGGGCATGAAGGCCGTGATCGACAAGGACCTGGCGCTCATGCACATGATGGCGCGCTGGGTCGAGCGCCTGTCGGCCGACGGCAAGCGCCTCAAGCCCCGCCAGGTCGTGGCCGAGTTCGACAACTACCTGCACGACGAGCTGGACCTGATCCGTGAAGCCTCCAACGCCGCGCAGCTGCGCCGCAACATGGAAGGCCTGGACCTGGTGCTGATCCCCGAGGTGTACTGGGATTTCTGCCGCAACGACGTGATGGTCATGCAGCGCATGAAGGGCGTGCCCATCAGCCAGGTCGAGCGCCTGCGCGAGGCCGGGGTCGACATCCCCAAGCTCGCACGCGACGGCGTGACCATCTTCTTCACCCAGGTGTTCCGCGACGGTTTCTTTCACGCCGACATGCACCCGGGCAACATCATGGTCAGCCTGGAGCCCGAGACCTTCGGGCGCTACATCTCGCTGGACTTCGGCATCGTCGGCACGCTGACCGAGTACGACAAGGAATACCTGGCGCAGAACTTCACGGCGTTCTTCCGCCGCGACTACAAGCGCGTTGCCGAGCTGCACATCGAAAGCGGCTGGGTGCCGCCGAGCACGCGCGTGGACGAGCTGGAAGCCGCCATCCGCGCGGTGTGCGAGCCGTATTTCGACCGTCCGTTGGCAGAGATCTCGCTGGGCATGGTGCTGATGCGCCTGTTCCAGACCTCGCGCCGCTTCCATGTCGAGATCCAACCGCAGCTGGTGCTGCTGCAAAAGACGCTGCTCAACATCGAAGGCCTGGGCCGCCAGCTGGACCCCAATCTGGACCTGTGGAGCACCGCCAAGCCCTTCCTCGAAAAATGGATGCTGGACCAGATGGGCCCGCAGCGGCTGTGGCGCGAGCTGCAGGCCGAGGCGCCGCGCTACGCCAAGCTCATTCCCGAGCTGCCGCGCCTGATCCATCGCCGGCTCACGCGCAACTCCGGCGAGCACGACGAACTGCTCAAGGAACTGCTGCAGCAGCAAAAGCTCACCAACCGCCTGCTTCAGGCCATCGTCAGCGCGGGCATAGGCTTTGTGATCGCGCTGATCCTGCTGCAACTGGTGGTGCGCCTGCGCTGGTACTGAGAACACCGACGGGTTTCAAGCCCTCTGACTTTTCCCACTTTGAATCAGGAGTGCCAGCGTGCTGCTCTCAATGGTGATCGCCTACCTGTTCGTGACCATAGCCATTGGCCTGTGGGCGGCCAGGCGGGTAAAGAACACGGCCGACTTTGCAATTGCCGGGCGCCATCTGCCCATGTACATGATCATCACCACCACGTTTGCCACGTGGTTCGGCTCGGAGATCGTGCTGGGCGTGCCCGCCAAGTTCATCGAGGGCGGCCTGCGCGGCGTGGTCGAGGACCCGTTCGGCGCGGGCATGTGCCTGATCCTGGTGGGCCTGTTCTTCGCGGGCAAGCTGTACCGCATGACGCTGCTGACCATCAGCGACTACTACCGCCACCGCTATGGGCGCTCCATCGAGATCGTCTGCTCGCTGATCATCATGCTCAGCTACCTGGGCTGGGTCTCGGCCCAGGTCACGGCGCTGGGCCTGGTTTTCAACCTGCTGTCGGGCGGCACGGTCAGCATTCCCGTGGGCATGGCCATCGGCGTGGTGTCCATCCTGGCCTACACGCTGTTCGGCGGCATGTGGTCGGTGGCCGTGACCGATTTCCTGCAAATGATCATCCTCGTGGTCGGACTCGTGGTACTGGCCTGGTTTGCGGGCGACATGGCCGGTGGTGCCGACAAGGTCATCGACCTGGCCGTGAGCCGCGACTTGTTCCAGTTCTGGCCCGAACCCAGCTGGCATGACATCCTCTTCTTCTTTGGCGCGGCCATCACCATGATGCTGGGCTCCATCCCCCAGCAGGACGTGTTCCAGCGCGTGATGTCGGCCAACAGCGAAAAGGCCGCCACGCGCGGTACCGTCATCGGCGGCACGGCCTATATCTTCTTTGCCTTCGTGCCCATGTTCCTGGTGACCAGCGCGCTGATCATCATGCCGCAGGAGGCGGCGGAACTGCTCGGGCAGGACCCGCAGAAGGTGTTGCCCACCCTGGTCATGGACAAGATGCCCTTCGTCATGCAGGTGCTGTTCTTCGGCGCGCTGCTGTCGGCCATCAAGTCCTGTGCCTCGGCCACGTTGCTGGCACCCAGCGTGACCTTCACCGAGAACATCTGGCGCCAGTTCCGCACCCAGGCCAGCGACCGGGAAATGCTGCTGGCCATGCGCATCAGCGTGCTCGTCTTCAGCATCTGCGTGCTGGCCTACTCGATCAAGATGGAAGGAACGCCCATCTATGAGTTGGTCTCCAGCGCCTACCAGGTGCCGCTGGTCGGTGCCTTCGTACCGCTGGTCTTCGGGCTGTACTGGAAGCGCGCCACCACGCAGGGCGCCATTTGCGCCGTGGCACTGGGCATTGGCGTGTGGGTGGTCTTCATGGCCACGCCAGCTTTGCACGAGGCATTTCCGCAGCAATTGGCGGGCCTGTTGGCGGCTGTGACGGGGATGTTGGCTGGTTCGTTGGCTCCGCAATGGATGGCTAACCGATCCGAGAAAATTCAGGAGTTCAGTGCAGTGCACATCAACTAGAAATACTAAATATATTGCTATAAGTTTTATTGTGTATCTTTTTGTGTGAAGTTTCCCTGGGTTGAGGGCGCTGTTGTATTTAGGTGAAGCCTAGAGCGTCACAAAAATTGACTTTGGTTTTCTGAATGTTTCTGTATATTTTCTCCATGCAAGGGGCATATTTTTCCCGCTCGTAAATGAAGCACTCAATGCCAATTCCGGACAGAAGTGCGGTTGCGTGAAAAACCCTTGTCTAATCAGAGGGGGTCATATGCATAGGAAAAATCCGGCGATTCAAGCTTCGCCGATCCAGGGTCGTCCTGCTTTCAGTTTTTATAGCACCTTGTCACGCGCTTTCCTCAGCGGAGGAATTGCATTTTTTGCGTTATCTATCGGCGCCATGGCTGCACCGGGAACGCCAGTTGCGCCAATCCCCATCTGGAGCGAGGATTTTGAGAATCTTCCCGCACCCACCGGCAGTATGGATGGCACGGATTTGCTTGCATATCTGGGAGCTAGCCCGAGCGGCCAGCGGTATATAGCAGAATCACCCTGGCGTATGACAGACAGCTTCTGCAACGGAGTGCTGGTAGCCTTCAATCTGAATTCGAGCTCCGCGGCGATGTCTGCCGTCTGTGCCAATGTTCCCAGACGTTGGAACGGTTTGCAGCAATTTGCTCAGATGGCGGGCCAGCATGGTGGTCAGTCCTCGGCGGCTGCCAGAAACAATCATGTGTTGGGTGAACATACGGAAGGGGGCGTGTATCCGCTGAACAGATTGGTATTCGGGACGGCTGCCAATGTTCCGCTCAGTGTCGGCAATCGTTTCCTGGCTGCCAGCGTGGATACAGTCACGGCTTTTTGCAACCTCCCGACGCACCCATTGGTGCGGTTTGCTTTGGTCAACGGCTTGGGCAGCGACTTGTCCTTGGGTGCTACGCCTGTGGATACCTGCTTGGGCGGCACGAACCGGAGTGCCGATGCGATAGGTTTGATGGGTACGAGCGGCGCGGTTACGAAAACGGTGATCTCCGCCGGGGCGTTGCTCTATACGGGCAGTTCGGTTGGGTTCAGGCTGTACAACAACCAAACTTCCAGTGCTGGCAATGATTGGGCCATAGACAATCCCCGCATCCTCGACGTGACTCCCCAGATGGACAAGGCTTTCACACCTGCCAGCATCAACCTAGGCCAGGTTTCCCGGCTGACCATGACCATGACGAATACGACCGATCTGCTGCGCAAGCAAGGCTGGTCATTCACCGACAACCTGCCTGCAGGACTGGTTGTCGAGGGCAATGCCAGCACCACCTGCCCCGGCACGACCGTGCAGGCTGCAGCAGGCGGCAGCACCGTGACCGTGTCCAACGGAGACCTGGCCCAGGGCGCCGCCTTCTGCGAGGTGAGCCTCGACGTGCGCCCGACCGCGACAGGCAGCTTCACCAATGGCGCTTCCAACCTCAGTCTGATCGGCCTGAACCAGCCGGCCAGCCCGGCCGTGCTGGCGGTTGCGCCAGCGGCCGACATGCAGGCCACCTCCATCACGCTTCCCCTGACCATGACGGTGGGCGCGCCGGTGTCCGGCAGCTTCAGCTGCACCAATGCCGGCCCCAGTGAGGCCACGGCGGCCTCGTGCGTGATCTCCGGCCTGCCCGCCGGGGCGACCACGTCCTGCACACCCAGCGTTCCCACGGCCTCGCCATTGGCATCGGGCGGCAGCATTGCCTGCACGGTGCAGTTCACGCCCACCACAACGGGCACCATCGCGGCCTTGGTGACCGCGAGCAGCAGCACCGTGGATCCGGTGCCGGCCAACAACACCAAGGCACACCCCTTCAATCCCGTGGAGCGGGCCGACATGCAGGCCACCAGCGTCACGCTGCCGGCCACCGCCAACGTGGGTGTTCCCGTGAAGGGCTCTTTCGTCTGCACGAATGCCGGCCCCA
The DNA here is from genome assembly GCF_000799035.1 of Delftia sp. ZNC0008. NCBI lineage: Bacteria > Pseudomonadati > Pseudomonadota > Betaproteobacteria > Burkholderiales > Comamonadaceae > Delftia > Delftia sp. ZNC0008. The sequence continues at coordinate 8,642 of NZ_JTKZ01000021.1, read as the reverse complement.
ATGCGGCGGCCTTTGCCAATTGTTCCATCGCAGGGCTGCCGGCAGATGCCAGCACCTCATGCATGCCTGCGGTGCCGACAGGCACGCCGCTGGCCTCGGGTGCCAGCATTTCCTGCACGGTGAGCTTCACGCCCACCACGCAGGGCAGCCTCACAGCCACCGTGACGGCGGTCAGTGGAACCACGGACCCGGAGCCGGCCAACAATTCGCGTGACCAGGAGTTGGTGGTTGCTGCCGCGTTGGCGCCGGAGCCGGTCCCCGCCACCGGGGTGCCTGCCCTGGTGCTGATGGGCCTGGCCGTCATGCTGGCGGGCCTGGGAACGCAGCGAGGCCGGGTACGGCGCTGAGCACGGATGCGGCAAGCCCCCGGCAGCGGGGGCGGTCGGGCCTGAGGAATGCCAGTCTCCGCGACTGGCATTTCTCATTGGAGCCCACCAGTTGCCGGCCCTGTACGCGCGCCTTGTGGCCTGCCCCGCCTGGGCCATTGGGCTTGAGACAGCCGCAGTATCGGACGGATGCCTATAATCGAAAGTTTTGCATCTTCCCTCGTATTAGCATTAGCGCCATGCCTATTTATGCATACAAGTGTGGCTCCTGCGGTCATGCCAAGGACGTGCTGCGGAAAATCTCGGATGCCCCGCTGACGACCTGTCCGGCCTGCGGGGCCGAGACCTTCTCCAAGCAGCTGACAGCTGCCGGCTTCCAGCTCAAGGGCTCGGGCTGGTATGCGACCGACTTCAAGAACAGCGGTGGCAAGAGCGCCGCCGCACCGGCTCCCGCAGCCGATGCTCCTGCCTCGGATACTTCTGCCGCACCAGCGGCAACTGCGTCCGCGCCCGCTGCGGCCCCTGCATCTGCCTCCGCGCCCGCAACGGCCCATTGATCAAGGCTTGCATTTCATGTCCGCTCTGCGCAAATGGCTGTTCGCCGGCCTGCTGGTGATCGTTCCGCTGGTGATCACGCTGGGCGTGCTCAACTGGATCATCGGCACGCTCGACCAGACGCTGACCATCCTGCCCGAGGCCTGGCATCCGGATCGGTTGCTGGGCTTCCATATCCCCGGCTTCGGTGTCGTGCTGACGCTGCTGATCCTGCTCGTGGTCGGTGCGGCGGCCAGCAACTTCATCGGCCGCAAGCTCGTGTCCTGGGGCGATGCGGTGGTCAGCCGCATTCCTGTGGTGCGCTCCATCTATTCCAGCGTCAAGCAGGTGTCCGATACCGTGTTCTCGGACAGCGGCAATGCGTTTCGCACCGCCGTGCTGGTGCAGTGGCCTCGTGAAGGCGTCTGGACCGTGGCCTTCGTCACTGGCTCGCCCAGCGGGGAGGTTGCCGCCTACCTGCGCGACGAATACCTGAGCGTCTTCGTGCCGACCACGCCCAACCCGACGGGCGGCTATTTCGTCATCGTTCGCAAGAGCGATTGCATCGAACTGGAAATGAGCGTGGATGCCGCGCTCAAGTACATTGTTTCCATGGGCGTGGTGACTCCACCGGATCTCGCAGTGCCCGCGGAACCCAAATAACAAACTGTCGCGCCCTTGCCGGGCGCAGGAAGCTTTTCATCATGGCCATGCGCTCCCACTACTGCGGTCTCGTGACCGAAGCCCTGATGGGCGAAACCGTTACCCTGTGCGGCTGGGTGAACCGTCGCCGCGACCATGGCGGTGTGATCTTCATCGACCTGCGCGACCGCGAAGGCTATGTGCAGGTGGTCTGCGATCCTGATCGCGCCGAGATGTTCAAGACCGCCGAAGGCCTGCGCAACGAGTTCTGCGTGCAGGTCAAGGGCCTGGTGCGCGCACGTCCCGAAGGCACGACCAACGACAAGCTCAAGAGCGGCCAGATCGAAGTGCTGTGCCATGAGCTGAACGTGCTCAACGCCTCGGTCACCCCGCCGTTCCAGCTGGACGACGAGAACCTGTCCGAGACCGTGCGCCTGACCAACCGCGTGCTGGACCTGCGCCGCCCCTACATGCAGCGCAACATGATGCTGCGCTACCGCACGGCCATCCAGGTGCGCAACTTCCTGGACAAGGAAGGCTTCATCGATATCGAAACGCCCATGCTGGGCAAGAGCACGCCCGAAGGCGCGCGCGACTACCTGGTGCCCAGCCGCGTGCACGACGGCGAGTTCTTCGCTCTTCCGCAGTCGCCCCAGCTGTACAAGCAGATGCTGATGGTGGCCGGCTACGACCGCTACTACCAGATCACCAAGTGCTTCCGCGACGAAGACCTGCGCGCCGACCGCCAGCCCGAGTTCACGCAGATCGACTGCGAGACCTCGTTCCTGGGCGAAGAGGAAATCCGCGCCATCTTCCAGCGCATGATCACCGAGGTCTTCAAGACCCAGCTGAACGTGGATCTGGGCGAGTTCCCGATGATGACGTACCAGGAAGCGGCCTTCCGCTTCGGCTCGGACAAGCCCGACCTGCGCGTCAAGCTCGAGTTCACCGAACTGACCGAGGTCATGAAGGACGTGGACTTCAAGGTGTTCTCCACGCCCGCCACGACCAAGGGCGGCCGCGTGGTGGCACTGCGCGTGCCCGGCGGCTCGCAGATCTCGCGCGGCGAGATCGACCAGTACACCGAATTCGTCAAGATCTACGGCGCCAAGGGCCTGGCCTGGATCAAGGTCAACGAAGTGGCCAAGGGCCGCGATGGCCTGCAGTCGCCCATCGTCAAGAACCTGCATGACGCGGCCCTTGCCGAGATCCTCAAGCGCACGGGTGCACAGGACGGCGACCTCATCTTCTTCGGCGCCGACAAGGAAAAGATCGTCAACGACTCCATCGGCGCGCTGCGCCTGAAGGTGGGCCACAGCGATTTCGGCAAGGCCAACGGCCTGTTCGAGGACCGCTGGGCGCCGCTGTGGGTGGTGGACTTCCCCATGTTCGAGCACGACGAGGAAAACGACCGCTGGGCGGCCGTGCACCACCCGTTCACCTCGCCCAAGGATGGCCACGAGGAACTCATGGTCACCGATCCGGGCAACTGCCTGGCCAAGGCCTACGACATGGTCCTGAACGGCTGGGAGCTGGGCGGCGGCTCGGTGCGTATCCACCGCGCCGACGTGCAGAGCAAGGTGTTTGACGCGCTCAAGATCTCGCCCGAAGACGCACGCGCCAAGTTCGGCTACCTGCTGGACGCGCTGCAGTACGGCGCCCCCCCGCACGGCGGCCTGGCCTTCGGCCTGGACCGCCTGATCACGCTGATGACGGGCGCCGACTCCATCCGCGACGTGATCGCCTTCCCCAAGACCCAGCGCGCCCAGGACCTGCTGACGCAGGCACCTTCGCCCGTGGACGAAAAGCAGCTGCGCGAGCTGCACATCCGCCTGCGCAATCCGCTGGCGGCCACGCAGGGCTGAGGAGCAGGCTTCACGGCTTGACAGGAACGGCAGGAGCTGGCGCAGCTTCTGCCGTTTTTCTTTTTGCGGAGAGCTTTCATGCGTTTTCAAGGCATTGCATCGGTGGCGCTGGCGTTGGTGGTGTCGGCAGGGCTGGGCCTGTCCGGTTGCGGCGAGAAGAAGACCGAGCTGGGGCAGGGCGGTTCGGAGATCACGGGCTCTGCCGGGCCGCTGGGGGCGAACAACGGGTCGCGCGAACTCGTGCGCTGCGATGCGCCCGTGGCCACGCTGGCCCTGGCCGAGAATCCCAACGGCTACGTCATGGGCTCGGGCTATCAGCTGCCGGCCTCGCCCGTTCCGCTGGTCAAGCTGCTGGCCCAGCAAAGCGGCTGCTTTCGCGTGGTGGACCGGGGAGCGGGCCTGCGCGGCACGGTGCAGGAGCAGGACCTGAAGAATGCCGGCGTGCTGCGCGAGAACTCCACGGTGCGCAAGGGCCGGGGCTACGAGGCCCAGTACACGCTGACGCCCAGCCTGACCTTCAGCGAGCAGGACGCGGGCCGCGGGCTGGCCGGCGTGGTCGCCATGATCCCGGTGCTGCGAGACATTGCAGGGCTGGCCGGCCTGGTCGAGCAGGTCAAATTCAAGGAGGCGCAGACCGCGCTGCTGCTGTCGGACAACGAAACCACCGAGCAGGTGGCCGCTGCCACGGGCGCAGCCCGCACCACCGATCTGGGCGTGGGCGGCATGGTGCTGGGCCGCCTGGGCGCTGCGGGCGCGGGCTGGAGCAATACCAACGAGGGCAAGGTCATCGCCGCTGCCTTTCTGGATGCGCACAACCAGCTGGTCTTCCAGGTGCGCGCGCTGCAGGCCAAGGAGCTGCCACCGCCGGTGGCCACCAAGGCCGGGCAGGGCAGGAGCTGAGGCCAGCCATGGCCGGCCACAAGATCCCCGAGTCGGTGCTGGTCGTCATCCACCGTGATGACGGGCAGGTGCTGCTGATGCGTCGCACGGCACCGGCGCCTGAGGGCGGGGAGTTCTGGCAGTCGGTGACGGGCAGCAAGGACCATGAGGGCGAGTCCTGGCGCGAGACCGCGGTGCGCGAGGTGCGGGAAGAAACCGGCATCGATGCCGAGGCGCCCGGCTGCCTGCTGCAGGACTGGGCGCTGGAGAACATCTACACCATCTACCCTGCCTGGCAGCACCGCTATGCGCCCGGTGTATGGCACAACCGCGAGAGGGTTTTCGGGCTGCGGATTCCGTCCTACACCCCTGTGTTCTTGAATCCGAGGGAACATACCGCATCTGCTTGGCATCATTGGCGTGAGGCTGCCCAGCGCTGCTATTCACCGTCCAATGCGGAGGCCATCTTGCTGCTTCCACGTTTTTCCCCAACGAAGCCGGACTGAACCCCTCACCTGCGTTCCCGAACCGCCATGACTGAAAACGCGAATTCCCATCAGGTGGACCCCGGCCCGTCGATACTGCGCGTCGCGACCTACAACATCCACAAGGGCGTGCAGGGCATGGGTCCCGCGCGCCGCCTTGAAATCCACAACCTGGGCCACGCCGTGGAGCAGCTCGATGCCGACATCGTCTGCCTGCAGGAAGTGCGCAAGATGAACCACAAGGAGGCCGCGTACTTCGAGCGCTGGCCCCAGGTCTCGCAGGCGGAGTATCTGGCTCCCCTGGGCTATGAGGCCGTCTACCGCACCAACGCCTACACCCGCCACGGCGAGCACGGCAACGCGCTGCTGACCCGCTGGCCCGTGGTGGGCCACCAGCACGAGGACATCTCCGACCACCGCTTCGAGCAGCGTGGCCTGCTGCATGTGGAGGTGGAAGTGCAGAACCGGCGCGTGCACACCATCGTGGTGCACCTGGGGCTGATCCCCGGCAGCCGCGTGCGCCAGGTCTCCCAGCTCAAGCGCTTCATCGAGCGAGAGGTGCCGCCGGGCGCGCCCGTGGTGGTGGCTGGCGACTTCAACGACTGGGGTGGCCAGATCAAGCGCATGCTGGGCGGTTTCGGCCTGTACGAATACGACGAATTGCCCAGCGTGCCCACCTATCCTTCGCGCCTGCCGCTGGCCCAACTGGACCACGTCTATGTGCGCGGCCTCACGCCGCTGGGCCTGCATGTGCCCAAGGGGCGCATCTGGTGGCGCATGTCGGACCATCTGCCGCTGATTGCGGAATTCCGCCTCTAGCCCTGGCCGCTCTGACACACGCCACTCTTTTGCTATTGAATTGATAGCTTTCGGGGCGGGCAGAACCTGCGTTTGGGTGGAAAATCCCTTGCGTGCCATGCTGCGGGTTTCGCTGTTACCATGCCAGCCATGTTCAGAGAACTCGTCGACATGAAACAAGACAGCCAGGCCGAGGGCACCCCCGTCTCGGTCAAGATCCGCGAACGACTGAAGCAGGCGCAAAAGCGCTTTCATGCGAACGACAACATCTCCGAATTCATCGAGCCCGGTGAACTCGAGCAACTGCTCGACGAAGTCCAGGAAAAGATGCAGGGCGTGCTCGACAGCATGGTCATCGACACCACGCACGACCACAACACGCGCGCCACGGCGCGCCGCGTGGCCAAGATGTATGTCAACGAGGTGTTCCGGGGCCGCTACGTGGCGCAGCCCGCCATCACCGAATTCCCCAACGCCGAGCACCTCAACGAGCTGATGATCGTCGGCCCGATCACGGTGCGCAGCGCCTGCAGCCACCATCTGTGCCCGGTGATCGGCAAGATCTGGATCGGCGTGCTGCCCAACAAGAACACCAATGTCATCGGCCTGTCGAAGTACGCGCGGCTGGTGGACTGGATCATGGGCCGTCCCCAGATCCAGGAAGAGGCCATCATCCAGCTGGCCGACCTGATCCTCGACAAGACCCGCCCCGACGGCCTGGCCGTGGTCATGGAGGCTTCGCACTTTTGCATGTCCTGGCGCGGTGTGCGCGAGATGGACAGCAAGATGCTGAACTCCGTCATGCGCGGCGCCTTCCTCACCAACCCGGAACTGCGCCGCGAGTTCCTCTCGCTGGTGTCCAGCCGCAAGTAAATCCCCGGGGTGGCGTCCCCGGACGCCTCACACAACACCCCAGGCTGCGCAGTGCGCGGCCTTTTTTCTTTCCCGCGCCACGCCCCGCTTTCCCCGGACCTGCCCATGTCGCTGCAAGCCTTTGCCCTGATCATCATTGCCGGCCTCATCCATGCCGGCTGGAACATCGTGGCCAAGAAGGCGGGCGGTGATTCGCGCTTTGCCTTCTTCACCTCGCTCATCATGATGGTGATCTGGGCACCGCTGGGCTGGTGGGTGGGGCGCGATGTGGTGCCGACATGGGGGCGCAGCGAATGGCTGGTGGTGCTGGCCAGCGGCCTGCTGCACGTGGCCTACTACGTGACCTTGCTGCGCGGCTACCGCAGCGCGGACCTCACCGTGGTCTATCCGCTGGCGCGCGGCTCGGGGCCGCTGCTGTCGTCCATGGTGGCCATCCTCTTTCTGGGTGAGCGGATTTCCTCGTTGGGCGTGCTGGGCATTGCCGGCGTGGTGGTCGGCGTCTTCCTGATCGCGGGAGGCCCCGGCCTGCTGCGCGCGCGCCATGATCCCGAAGCCCGCGAACGGCTCAGGATGGGCCTGTGGTACGGCCTGCTGACGGGCGCCTTCATCGCCAGCTACACCGTGGTGGACGGCTATGGCGTGAAGCTGCTGCTGATGTCGCCCATCCTCATCGACTACATGGGCAACTTCGTGCGCGTGTTCCTGCTGGCGCCCGTGGTGCTGCGCGACCTGCCCACGGCCCGGCATCTGTGGCGCGCGCAGTGGCGCTTCGCGGCCCTGGTGGCGCTGATCAGCCCCATTGCCTACGTGCTCGTGCTCTACGCCATGCAGGATGCGCCCATGTCGCACGTGGCGCCTGCGCGCGAAGTCTCCATGCTGTTCGCGGCGCTGATCGGCGGGCACATGCTGCGCGAAGGCGATCGCCTGGCACGCATTGCGGGCGCCGTGTGCATTGCCGTCGGTGTGACGGCGCTGGGCCTGGGCTGAGCACCATGGCGGCAATGCGGGTACTGGGCTGCGATTTCAGCAGCCGACCTACGGCGCGCAAGCCCATCACCATGGCCCTGGGCCGCCTGGTGGCTGGCGACACGGTGGTCCTGCAGGATTTGCTGGAGTTCGCCTCGCTGGACGCATGGGCCGCCTGGCTGGCCCGGCCTGCCGATTCGGCGCAGTCGGCCTGGGTGGGCGGTTTCGACCTGCCTTTTGCCCTGCCGCGCGAACTGGTGGAGCAGCTGGGCTGGCCCACGGAATGGGCGGCCTGCATGGACCACTATGCCGGCCTCACGCGCCAGGCCATACGCGAGCAGTTCAAGGCCTTTTGCGCGGCGCGGCCCGCAGGCGGAAAGTTCGCGCACCGGGCCACGGACGGGCCTGCCGGTGCCAGCCCTTCCATGAAATGGGTGAACCCGCCCGTGGCCTACATGCTGCATGCCGGGCTGCCCTTGCTGCGCGCGGCCGGCGTGCACCTGCCGGGCCTGCAGCCTCCCGGCAAAGGCGATGCGCGCCGCGTGGCGCTGGAAGCCTACCCGGGCATGCTGGCGCGCGCCGTGATCGGCCGCCTCAGCTACAAAAGCGACGAACCCGCACGGCAAACGCCCGAACGCCATCAGGCGCGCGTGCAATTGCTGGCGGCGCTGGAGCGCGGCGACAACCCGCTGGCGTTGCGCCTGCGTATCGACGCCGAAGAAACCCGCAACCAGTTGCTGGCGGACGGCAGCGGAGACCGGCTGGACGCCGCAATCTGCATGCTGCAGGCCGCCTGGGCTGCGGCCCGCCATGCGCAGGGCGATGCGCTCTACGGGTTGCCGCACGACCTGGACCCGCTGGAAGGCTGGATCGTCACGGCCCAGGCCTGATCTGCGCCGCACTGAAATACTCGAATCGGGAAGAGACAAGCGATGCCCACCTTTGAAACCTTGCTGGCCTTTTTCGGCGTGGCCGTGCTGCTGGGCCTGAGCCCGGGGCCTGACAACCTGTTCGTGCTCATGCAATCGGCCCAGCGCGGCTGGCGCGTGGGCCTGTGCGTGGTACTGGGTCTGTGCCTGGGGCTGGTGGTGCATACGGCGGCGGTTGCGCTGGGTTTGGCGGCACTGGTGGCTGCGTCGCCCCTGCTGTTCACCGCCATCAAGCTGTGCGGCGCCGCCTACCTGGCCTGGCTGGCCTGGGGTGCGCTGCGCGCCGTGGCCCGGCCGGGCGAGATGCCGCAGGCCGGCGCAGCCGACCCGCTGACCCCCGCACGG
>NZ_JTKZ01000949.1:0-624 GCF_000799035.1 Delftia sp. ZNC0008 | reverse complement strand
CCGCGTGTTCCAGGTCGGCTCGGCGGGCCTGGCGCAGGGCCAGGGTTTCCTCGGCCTGGGCCAGCAGGTATTCGTGGCTGTGCTCTATGTAGCGCAGGCGCAGCTGGGCCGGTGGCTGCGGTGGCAGATCGGGCAGCGGTGGCAGATCCAGCAGCGGTGGCGCAGCCTCCCCCTCCTTCGTCCGCGCAGCCTCCAGGCCCGGAAAACGCGCCTGCAGGTCGGTTTGGGCCGCCTGGTACGCGGCCTGGGCCGTTGCCAGCGCGGCCTGCATGCGCGCGTGCTCGGCGGCGGCCAGTTCGGCGTCCAGCCTGGCGGCATCGCCTGCGCGCAGCCTGCGTTCGGTGACGCGGGCCAGTTCGGCGGCAGCGTCGGCATTGTCCCGGGCGGTCTGCTGCGCCTGGCCTGCGCGCTGTGCGGCAAACCACAGCGCCAGCAACTGGCGTGCGGCTTCGTGCCGCACATCCTGGGCCGCCACGCGCGATGCGGCCTGGGTCGCTTCGGCAAGCTGAGCATCGGACTCGGCCTTGCCGCCCAGGCGCAGCGGGCGCTCGATGGCGATCTGCCCTTCGGCAAAGCGCTGGCCCGAGCCGTCGTGCACCCAGCGGCGCTGGCCGCTGGCACGCA
>NZ_JTKZ01000516.1:0-13134 GCF_000799035.1 Delftia sp. ZNC0008 | reverse complement strand
CGGCTGGCCTGCCAGCTGCGGCCCACGGGCGATGTGCAGGTGGCGCCGCTGTTCCGCTCGCCGGCAGCCGCCCAGGCCGGGCGCGCGGGCCAGGAGCGCGAGGTCCGCGAAGTGCGCGAGGTGGCCATCCTGTTCGTGGACCTGCGCCGCTGGTCCGGCCTGGCCGAGCGGCAATGGCCCGTGGACCTGTCCTGGGTGCTGGACCAGTATTTCGAGCGCGTGGGCCAGGCCGTGCACGACAGCGGCGGCATGGCCAACCAGTTCATCGGCGACAGCGTGATGGCCATCTTCGGCCTGGATACCGACCTGGACACGGCCTGCCGCCAGGCCGTGCAGGCCAGTGCCCTGATAGACCGGCGCATGCAGGAGTGGAGCGCGAGCTTCGAGGCGCAGTTCGGCCAGCCGGTGGATTTCGGCATGGGGCTGCACGCGGGGCGCGCCGCCGTGGGGCGCGTGGGCTTCGAGCACACCACCACCTTCACGGCCGTGGGCGAGGTGGTCAACACGGCCAGCCGCCTGCAGGAATACACCAAGAGCGCCCAGGCGCGGCTGGTGCTGTCGCTGGAGGTGGCGCGCCGCGCGGGCGTGGCCGATGGCCTGGGCGAAGTCCGGCAGGTGCAGGTGCGCGGGCGCTCCGAGCCCTTGCAGGCCCTGCATGTGGCGCGGCCCGGCCTGCAGTGGCCCTGAGCGTGGATGGTGAGCGCGGGAACCGGAGAGTTTGCGCAAAGCTGTGCGTTTAGGCACTGACGCGCAGGCGGGCGAAGACGAGACTGCAGCCATGCAGAACGCAATCACGCGCTGCAGGATTTGACAAAGGATTCGCCATGAAGCACGCAAAGACCCTCTTCGCCATCACCGCCCTTTCTGCCGCACTTTCCTCCGCGTTGTGGCCGGGCATGGCCTCGGCCGCACCGGCCGCCACGGTATCTGCAGAAACCTGGTTCGGCGCCGAGCCCACCAGCTCCGGCCCCGCGCTGTCGCGCGCCGAAGTGCAGGCCGACCTGGCCCTGTGGAACCGCGCCGGCCTCAACGTCTACCGCGAGTCCGATGTGAACCACTGGGATGCCGACTACCAGCAGCGCCTGGCCCAGTACCAGCGCATGCGCAGCGGCCCCGAGTACCTGGCCGAAGTGCAGCGCCTGGGCGGCTCGGTGAAGGCGGCCGAAGGCCAGGGTTCCGGCCGTGTCCCGGGTTGAGCCGACGATGCGCGCCGCCACGCATTCCACTGCCCATGCCGCCGCATCGCCCTGGGCCGACTTCGCGCCGCTGCTGGCCCGGGTGCTGCTGAGCCTGCTGTTCATCTACAGCGGCATCGGCAAGCTGATGGGGCCGGAGGGCACCATGGCCTATATCGCCAAGGCGGGCCTGCCGCTGCCCATGCTGTCGTATGCCATGGCGCTGGTGGTGGAGCTGGGCGTGGCCACGGCCCTGCTGCTGGGCTGGCGCACCCGCGAGGCCGCGGCCGTGATGGCCGTGTTCAGCGTCATGTCGGCGCTGATGTTCCACAACCAGTTTGGCGACAAGGGCCAGCTGGTGCAGTTCCTGAAGAACCTGGCGATCGCCGGCGGATTCGTGCAACTGATGCTGGCACCCGTGGCGCGCTGGAGCCTGGACGCGCGGCGTTGAATGCGAGCCAGTGTTGTGCACTGAACACTGCCTATGAAACCGGCGCTACCCCAAGCGAGGGACACCGAGGAAGGGCCTACGCCGGCCGCGCCGCCCCGCACCGAGGGTGTCGTCCCCCTCCCGCGTAGCGAGAGAGGGGGAAGGCGCGAAGCGACTCAGGGGGTGCCTTTGTCTCACACCTTGATGCCCTTCTCAGCCAGGCGTCGGGCATAGGCGGCCAGGATCAGCCGCTCCGAATGCACCAGGTAGTCATTGAGCGCGGCAGCGGCCTCGGCCGGCTTGCCGTCCTCGAATTGCTGCAGGATGCGCGCATTCATGTCCACATAGGGGGCATGCAGGAAGTGCGGGTCGCGCAGCAGGCCGAAGGCCAGCCGCAGCTCGGCCAGCAGGTGCTCGAACATGGTGTCCAGGCGCTCGCTGTCGGCCAGCTGCACCACGGCCTTGTGGAAACTCATGTTGGCCGTGCCCACGCCGGACCAGTCCTGGGCCTCGCGGTGGCGCTGGGCCGCTTCCACGGCTTCGCGCATCAGGCTGCGAGCCGGGTGCATGGGATAGGCCTGGGCCAGGGCCTGGCACTCCACCATGCGGCGCACGCGGTAGATGTCGATGATGGAGGCGATGCTGGGCGCCGCCACCGACACGCCCTTGTTGGGCTCGTGCACCAGCAGGCCTTCCTTGGTCAGCAGCCGGAAGGCCTCGCGCAGCGTGTTGCGCGAGATCTGCAGGCTTTCGCTGAGCGAGGCCTCCGACAGCTTTTGCCCGGGCTCCCAGGCACCATCGATGAGCTTGCTGCGCAGCTGCTCGGTCACGCGGTCGGTCAGGTTGAGGATATCGGTGCTGCGGGTCATGGTGATGGGGGATGCAAGGGTCGATGGGCAGTGTAGCCAGGGCCGGCACTCCTGCCGGCCTCGCGCGGTGCTCAGTTGTCGTGGTGCAGCCGCGTGAAGGCCTGCAGGGTGCTGTCAACGGCCTTGTCGTCAATGTGGCGGTGCGTGACCAGGCGCAGCAGGCCCGCGCTGCCCGTGCGCACCAGCACGCCGGCTTCGGCCAGGCGTGCCTCCCAAAGGCGCGCATCGGCCGCGCTGGTGCCTACGCGCACCTGCACGATGTTGGTCTGCGGCAGTTCGGCCGCGCACCATGCCGGGTGGATGGCGCGCAGGCCCTGGTGCAGGCGGCGGGCGCGTGCGTGGTCCTCGGCCAGGCGATCGACCATGTGTTCCAGCGCCACCAGGCCCGCCGCCGCGATCACGCCGGCCTGGCGCATGGTGCCGCCCAGCATGCGCCGTATGCCGCGCGCCCGCGCGATGAAGTCGGCCGGGCCCATGAGCACCGAGCCCACCGGAGCCGACAGGCCCTTGGACAGGCAGACGGTGACCGAGTCCGTGTGCGCGGCGATCTCGCGGCAGGACAGGCCCAGTGTCACGGCGGCATTGAACAGGCGCGCACCATCGGTATGCACGGGCACGCCATGGCGGGCGGCCAGGGTATGCAGGGCCGCCAGCGACTCGGGCGCCGCCACGCTGCCGCCCCGTGCGTTGTGAGTGTTCTCCACGGCCACGAGGGCGCTGGGGCAGCGCGCGGATGCCGAGGTGTCCAGCGCCGCTTCCAGCGCGGGCAGGGCGATCAGGCCGCCGTCGCCGGGCAGGCTGCGGTAGTGCATGCCGGTCAGGCCCGCGGCTGCGCGCTCGGCGTTCAGCAGATGGCTGCCGGCCTCGGCCAGCACCTCGCCGGGCATGCGGCCATGGGCGAGCACGGCCACGAGGTTGCCCATGGTGCCGCTGGCCACGAACAGGCCTGCGGCCTTGCCAAAGCGCTGGGCGGCCGTCTCTTCCAGCGCACGCACCGTCGGGTCGCCGTCCAGGCCGTCGTCGCCCAGCGGGGCGCAGGCCATGGCTTCGAGCATCTGCGGCGTGGGGCGCGTGACGGTGTCGCTGCGCAGGTCAACGGCGTCGTGGTGATGGTGCAGGGAGGGCATTCAGTCCGCCTTGATGTTGCGTTCCTTGATAACGCGGGCCCAGCGTGCGGCGTCGGTCTCCATCTGGGCGCCGAACTCCGCCGCAGTGCGGGGCGTCAGTTCCAGTCCCAGGGACTGCAGCTTGGCCTGGAGCGCGGGCGTGGCCATGGCGCGGGCCACGGCATCGTGCAGCGCGGTCTGTATGCTGGGGGGCAAACCGGCAGGCCCCAGCAGGCCGAACCAGTGCAGCACGGTCAGGCCGCGCACGCCGCTTTCGCCCAGCGTGGGCACCTGGGGGAGGGCCGGCGAGCGTTGGGCACCGGTGGTGGCCAGGGCGCGCAGCGCGCCGCTTTTGATATGGGGAATCACGGTGGGGGCCGAGGAGAACATGCTCTCGGTATGGCCGGCCACCACGTCGGCGACGGCCTGGCCCGAGCCCTTGTAGGGAATGTGGGTGATGAAGGTGTCCGTCTGCTGCTTGAACAGCTCGCCTGCCAGATGCGTGGCCGTGCCCGTGCCGCCCGAGGCGAAGTTGATCTGGCCGGGCCGTGCCTTGGCCATCGCGATGTATTCCTTCACGCTTTGCGCCTTGAGCTTGGGGTTGACGGCCAGCACCAGCGGCGAGGAGCCGATCAGGGCCACAGGCGTGAAGTCCTTGAGCGCGTCGTACGGTGTCTTGTAGAGACTGGGCGTGATGGTGTGCGGCATGTCGGCCAGGAGCAGCGTGTAGCCGTCGGGCGCGGCGCGTGCCACCAGCTCGGCGCCCAGCATGGCCGAGGCGCCGGGCTTGTTGTCCACGACCACGGGCTGGCCCAGTTCGCGCGACAGCTCCGTGCCCAGCGCGCGGGCGATGTTGTCCGAGCCGCCTCCGGCCGTGTAGGGCACGACGATGCGCACGGGCTGCGCAGGCCATTTCTGCGCCAGCGCAAGGCCGGGCAGGGCAGCCGCTGCCAGGATGAGCAGGCGGCGCTGCAGGCCCCGGTGCGAAGCGGGATGAAAAGAGGGGTGCAAGGCAGGGCGCGGAAGTGGGTGACGTTCGGCAGGCATGGCGAAGGCTCCTTGGTGCAGCGACAGGAAGAAACGATGGGCCGATCCGCCAGCGGCCTGGCCCGCAAGCCACCCGCCTTCATCAACCGATGAAGCGCCCCGCATTGCCCAGCACGCCCAGGTCGATGAAGCTGGAGCCGACATGGGGCGTCTGGCCGCTGTAGTCGATGACGAAGCCGCCCATGTCCCAGTTGCGGATGCCGGCCAGCGCCGAGCGCAGCCTGGCCTGGCTGGGGTCGCGGCCTGCGCGTTCCAGGCCCTCGGCCAGCACGCGTGTGTTCACATAGGCTTCCAGCGTGCCCAGCGAGAACTCCTGCTGCCCGTGGGCGCGCATGGCGGCCTGGTAGTCGCGCACCACCTGCAGCTTGGCCTGGTGCGGCGCGGGAACGACCATGGTCAGGGCAATGCCCCGGGCGTCCTCGCCCAGCGGCTTGAGGCTGTCGTTGGGCAGGGTCACGCTCAGTCCGGTGAGCAGCACGCCGGGCGCGCTCTTGCGCAGGCCGCGCACCAGATCGACCGACACCGTGCCAGCCGTGGCCAGCAGCACGGCCGAGGGGTGGGCCGCGTCCACATTGTTCAACACATCGGCCAGATTCTTGCCATCGGTGGCGATGGCCGCCTGCACGGCGGGGGCCATCTTCTCGGCCTCCAGGGCGCGCGTGGCGTCCTCCAGCATTTCGCGGCCGTAGGCGTTGTCCAGGTAGACGATGCCGATGCCCTTGAGCCCCATGCCCGCAAGGCGCTGGACCAGGCGGCGGACCTCGGTGGTGTAGCTGGCGCGCACATGGAAGACGTTGCGCGATCCCTTGCGCAGCGACGAGGCGCCCGTGAAGGGCGCCACATAGGGAACGCCGGCTTCCTCAATCAGCGGGATGACGGCAGCGTTGTTGGGCGTGCCCACGCAGGACAGCAGGGCAAAGGCCGTGCCCTTGGAGAGCATCTGCCGCACGTTGTCGGCCGAGCGCTGGGGCACGTAGCCGTCATCAACCATCTGCAGCTGCAGCGTGCGGCCCTGGATGCCGCCACGTGCGTTGATCTGCGCCATGGCCGCTTCCGTGCCCAGCTTGATGTCGGAGCCGAACCCGGCCAGCGGGCCGCTCATGGCGGCCGAGCAGCCGATGGTGATGGTCTTGGCGGACAGGCCTGCCTCATCGGCGAAGGCATTGCGCACGAAGGCCGGCGCCAGCGCGGGAACCGCTGCGATGGCTGCAGCACGGGGAAGCAGGGAAACAAGTTGACGGCGTTGCATGGATTCAGAGCTCGGACAAAAGGGATGGGAGCAGGAAGGTGCCATTCACGCCGACTGCCACGCGTGCGCCGCAGGCCGGGAGGGCGGCCCATTGTAGGAGGCGGCCTCGTCACAGGCGATACCGGGGCAGGGGCATTGTTGTGTTAATGGCTTCTATGGATGTTCAATATCCGATAGTTTTTGACATTTGAAAACCCCGTGCATGCTCAATCCTTGGGCAGCGATATGCGGGTTTGTACTATCAGCATGCGCTGATTGTCTTATTCACAATTCGTTTCTGTAAGACAAATTCTTTGTTTTGTTGAACAAAACCAGGTTGGCAGCGCACTCCACGCCACCGGGTTGGGACTGCGGGGTGGCTTGACGGCCGCACCGCACCGCGGGGTGTGAAGGGGGAATCAACATGCTGACTGACGTCAATCTCTGGCCGCTTATCGGAGTGGCCATCATCGTTGCGGGCTTCGTGCTGCGCTTCAATCCCATGCTGGTCGTGATCGTCACGGCCATCGGCACGGCACTGGCGGCGGGCTTCCCCGTCGACAAGGTGCTGGCCACCATTGGCACGGGCTTCATCAAGACGCGCAACCTGCCGCTGATCATCCTGCTGCCGCTGGCCGTGATCGGCCTGCTGGAGCGCCATGGCCTGCGCCAGCATGCGCAGAACTGGATCAGCTCCATCAAGTCGGCCACCGCTGGCCGCCTGCTCATCGTCTACCTGGCGGCGCGCCAGCTGACGGCCGCCGTGGGCCTGACCAGCCTGGGCGGGCATCCGCAGATGGTGCGTCCGCTGCTGGCGCCCATGGCCGAAGGCGCGACCCAGTCGCGCTTCGGCATCCTGCCCGCCAAGGTGCGTGACAAGCTGCGCGCCTACTCGGCCGCCACGGACAACGTGGGCCTGTTCTTCGGCGAGGACATCTTCGTGGCCTTCGGCGCCATCGTGCTGATGACCACCTTCCTGAAGGAAGCCGGCATCGAGGTCGAGCCCATCCACGTCGCGCTGTGGGGCATTCCCACGGCCATCTGCGCCTTCGTGATCCACGCCTGGCGCCTGGGTCGCCTGGACCGCATGCTCGAGCGCGAACTGGCCCAGTACAAGGCGGGCGTCGCAGCCGACGCGGCCAATGCCAACGCCACCCAAGCCAAGGGAGCCTGAAATGACGCTGACCATCCAACACCTGTACTACCTGGTCGGCTTCGTCCTGGCCGTCACGGCCGTGATGACGCTGCGCGATGCCAGCAATCCCAAGCGCTGGTCCAGCGGCCTGTTCTGGGCGCTGTATGCGGCCGTCTTCCTGGTGGGTCATGAGCTGCCCCCCATGGTGGTGGGCGTGATCGCCGTGGCCATGGCGCTGATCGCCGGCTTCGGCGGCGTGGGCAGCGGCCGCCACGCGCCGCGCAGCGATGCCGAATACCTGGCCAGCGCCAAGCGCCTGGGCAACAAGCTGTTCGTGCCGGCCCTGGCGATTCCGCTGATCACCATGGTCGGCACGTTGAGCGCCTCGCACCTGGTCTTCGGCGGAACGCCCCTGCTGGACCCCAAGGCCACCACGCTGGTGAGCCTGGGCGTGGGCTGCGTGCTGGCGCTGGGCCTGGCCTGCTGGCTGACCCGCGAGACGCCGGCCCAGGGCATGCGCGAATCGCGCCGCCTGACCGATGCGCTGGGCTGGGCCCTGGTCCTGCCCCAGATGCTGGGCATGCTGGGCCTGGTGTTCTCGGACGCCGGCGTGGGCAAGGCCGTGGCCTATGTGACCACCACCTATATCAACATGGACATCCGCTTCGTGGCCGTGGCCGTCTACGTGCTGGGCATGGCGCTGTTCACGGTGGTGATGGGCAATGGCTTCGCGGCCTTCCCGGTGATGACGGGCGGCGTGGGCGTGCCCATTCTGGTAGGCGTCTACCATGGCGACCCGGCCGTGATGGCGGCCATCGGCATGCTCTCGGGCTACTGCGGCACCCTGCTGACGCCCATGGCGGCCAACTTCAACCTGGTGCCCGCCGCGCTGCTGGAGATCGACAAGAATGCCGTGATCCGCGCCCAGGTGCCCACGGCCCTGGCCCTGCTGACGGCCAACGTCTTCCTCATGTATTTCCTGATGTTCCGTTAAAGGACGGACTGTTGCCATGACCGATTCCACTTCCCCGCGCATCCTGGTGACCGGCTTCGAGCCGTTCGAGCAGGACCCTGTCAATCCCTCGTGGGAAGTGGCGCGTGCCCTGCATGGCGAGATCGTGGAGGGCGCCACCGTCCACGGCCTGCAGCTGCGCTGCGTGTTCGGCGAATCGCTGCGCCAGCTGCAGGAGGCGCTTGCGCAGCTGCAGCCGGTGCTGGTCATCAGCCTGGGCCTGGCCGGCGGCCGCAGCGAGTTCACGCCCGAGCGCGTGGCCATCAATATCGACGACGCCCGCATTCCCGACCATGCGGCGCGCCAGCCCGTGGACCAGGTGGTGATCCCGGGCGCGCCCGCCGCGTACTTTTCCACGCTGCCCATCAAGGCCGTGGTGCACAACCTGCGTGCGCGGGGTATTCCGTCTTCCGTGTCCAACACGGCGGGCACCTTTGTCTGCAACCACGTGTTTTTCGCGCTCATGCACTGGCTGGCCCAGGGCAAGGCTGCGCCGGGTGCGCGGGGCGGCTTCATCCATGTGCCGGCCCTGCCCGAGCAGGCAGCGCGCAAGCCGGGCATGCCCAGCATGTCGCTGGCCGACCAGGTGGCTGCCGTGCGCGAGACCATCCGCACGGCCCTGACCGTGTCCCAGGATCTGAAGGAAAACGCCGGCCAGCTGCACTGAACCCCGTGCACCGAGTCCGGTGAGGAGAGAACGATGAAAATTGACCTGAACAGTGATCTTGGCGAGAGCCTGGGCGGATGGCGCATGGGCGACGATGCCGCCATGCTCGATATCGTCAGCAGCGCCAACGTGGCCTGCGGATTCCATGCCGGCGACCCGGCAGGCATCCTGGAGACGCTCAAGGCCGCCCGCGCGCGCGGCGCCATCGTCGGCGCCCATGTGTCCTATCCCGACCTGGTCGGCTTCGGCCGGCGCAACATGGACGTGGCCAGCGCCGACCTGGTGGCCGGCGTCATCTACCAGATCGGCGCGCTGCAGGGCCTGGCCCGCGTGGCCGGCACCGAGGTGCGCTACGTCAAGCCGCACGGTGCGCTCTACAACACCATCGCCCACGACAGGCGCCAGGCCACCGACGTGATCACGGCCATGCGCGCCATCGACCCCAGCCTGGTGCTGGTGGCGCTGGCCGGCTCGCCCCTGATCGACTGGGCGCGCGACGCAGGCCTGACCGTGGTGGCCGAGGCCTTTGCCGACCGGGGCTACACGCCCGAGGGCACCCTGGTCTCGCGCCGCGATCCGGGCGCCGTGCTGCACGACGTGGACCAGATCGCCGCGCGCATGCTCATGCTGGTGCGCGAAGGGGTGGTCGAGGCCGTGGACGGCAGCCCCGTGCGCATTGCCGCCGACTCCATCTGCGTGCATGGCGACAGCCCGGGAGCCGTGGCCATTGCACGCCATCTGCGCGAGCGTTTCGAGCAGGAGGGCGTGCGCATTTCCTCCTTCGCAGGTTGAGGAGTGGCCATGCGCTTTCTACCTGTCAACCGCCAGGCCCTGCTGGTGGAGCTGGCCGACCTGGATGAAACCCTGGCCCTGCTGGGCTCGCTGCAGCGCGAGCCCATCGCCGGCGTGCAGGAGCTGGTGCCGGCCGCGCGCACCGTGCTTGTGCAGTTCACCCCCGCCCAGGTGGGCGTGGCCGAGCTGGTGAACCGCATCGCCGCGCGTGACCTGAGCCAGCGCGCCGAGCGCAGCGATGTGCTGGTCGAAATCCCCGTGCACTACGACGGCGAGGACCTGGCCGATGTGGCGCAGCTGCTGGGCATCACGCCCGAGGAAGTCGTGCGCCGCCACACGGGCAGTGAATACGCCGTGGCCTTCACGGGCTTTGCGCCCGGCTTTGCCTACCTCAGCGGGGGCGATCCGATCTTCAACGTGCCGCGCCGCACCACGCCGCGCACGCGCGTGCCGGCCGGCTCGGTGGCGCTGGGCGGCACGTTCAGCGCCGTCTATCCCCAGGCCAGCCCGGGCGGCTGGCAACTGATAGGCCGCACCTCGGCGCGCATGTGGGACCTTGCGCGCGAGCTGCCTGCGCTGCTGCAGCCCGGCTACCGCGTGCGCTTTGTCGATGCCGCAGGCATGGAGCAGGCGGATGCCGAACCTGCGCCCGCTGTCGTGCAGGCCGAAGCGACCGAGGGCAACGCGCTGCGCGTCAAGGCCACCGGGCTGATGACGCTGTTCCAGGACCGGGGCCGGCTGGGCCAGGCCGGGCAGGGTGTCTCGGCCTCGGGCGCCATGGACCAGGCCGCCTTCAAGGCCGCCAACCGCCTGGTCGGCAATGCCAGCGACCTGGCCGTGCTGGAGACCGTGGGCGGTGGCCTGTCGCTGCAAAGCCAGGGCGAGACCGTGGTCGCCATCACGGGCGCCGATGCGCCCCTGACCGTGACCACCGGGTCCGGCCAGCGCTGGAGCGTGCCGCGCTACCAGGCCGTGGCCCTGGCCGATGGCGACCTGCTGACCATTGCCCAGCCCGTGGCCGGAGCGCGCTGCTATGTGGCCGTGCGCGGCGGCTTTGCCGTCACGCCCGTGCTGGGCAGCGCCTGCACCGACACCCTGGCGAATGTCGGCCCAGCCGCCCTGGCCGTGGGCCAGATCCTGCCCGTGCAGGCTGCGGACCGCACGGCCGTGTCCGCACCCGAGCTGCCGCCCGAGTCCCTGCCCATCGCCGGGCAGGACGTGGTGCTGGACGTGGAACTGGGCCCGCGCACCGACTGGTTCACGCCCGAGGCCGTGGCCCTGCTGGCCGCGCAGCGCTGGCAGGTCACGCCGCAATCGAACCGCGTGGGCCTGCGCGTGGCGGGCGAGCAGCCCCTGGAGCGCGCCGTGGCCGGCGAGCTGCCCAGCGAAGGCACGCCGCTGGGCGCCATCCAGGTGCCTCCCAGCGGCCAGCCCGTGCTGTTCCTGGCCGACCATCCGCTGACGGGCGGCTACCCTGTCATCGGCTGCGTGGCGCCGCACCACCTCGATCTGGCCGGCCAGATTCCCGTGGGCGCCTGGATCCGCTTCAACCCCATCCGCGCCTTCGAGGAATATTCCCCCGGCGCGCAAGGCGCCCAGCGTCTGCAGAACAATTGAAGGTATTGCGATGAAAAAAGTCCTGATTGCCAACCGTGGCGAGATCGCCGTCCGCATCGCCCGCGCCTGCGCCGACTACGGCGTGAAGTCCGTGGCCGTCTACGCCGATGCCGACATCGACGCCCTGCACGTGCGCATGGCCGACGAGGCCTATGGTCTTGATGGCGAGCGCCCGGCCGACACCTACCTGAACATCGCCAAGCTCATCGCCATCGCGCACAAGAGCGGCGCCGACGCCGTGCACCCCGGCTACGGCTTCCTGTCCGAAAGCGAAGCCTTTGCGCGCGCCGTGCTGGATGCGGGCCTGCGCTGGATCGGCCCCACGCCCGAGACCATCGCCAAGCTCGGCGACAAGGTCGAGGCGCGCAAGATCGCCCTGCAGGTCGGCGCTCCCCTGGTGGCCGGCACGCCCGACCCCGTCAAGGATGCCGGCGAAGTGCTGGCCTTTGCCCAGCAGCACGGCCTGCCCATCATCATCAAGGCCGCCTTCGGCGGCGGCGGGCGCGGCATGAAGATCGCGTGGCGCATGGACGAGGTGGAGGAACTCTTTCACTCGGCCGTGCGCGAGGCCGTCACCGCCTTCGGCCGCGGCGAATGCTTTGTCGAGCAGTTCCTGGACCGCCCCCGCCACATCGAGGCCCAGGTGCTGGCCGACACCCACGGCAACGTGGTCGTGCTGGGCACGCGCGACTGCTCGCTGCAGCGGCGCAACCAGAAGCTGGTGGAAGAGGCCCCGGCGCCCTTCCTCAGCGACGATCAGCGCGCCCGTATCCACAGCTCCGCACGCGACATCTGCGCGGCGGCCGGCTACGTCAGCGCGGGCACGGTGGAATTCCTGCTGAGCCAGAGCGGCGCCATCTCCTTTCTCGAAGTCAACACGCGCCTGCAGGTCGAGCACCCCGTGACCGAGCAGACCACGGGCGTGGACCTGGTGATCGAGCAACTGCGCGTGGCCGACGGCCTGCCGCTGTCCATCACCGAAACCCCGGCGCCGCTGGGCCACTCCATCGAATTCCGCATCAACGCCGAAGACGTGGGCCGGGGCTTCCTGCCCACGCCCGGCCCCGTGGTGCGGTTCGACCCGCCCTCGGGCCCCGGCGTGCGCCTGGACACGGGCGTGCAGACCGGCTCGGTCGTGCCCGGCAGCTTCGACTCGCTGATGGCCAAGCTCATCGTCAGCGGCGCCACGCGCGAACAGGCCCTGGCCCGCGCACGCCGCGCGCTGGCCGAGTTCCGCATCGAAGGCCTGTCCTCCGTCCTGCCCTTCCACCGCGCCGTCATCGGCCATGCCGACTTCGTGGGCAACGACGGCTTCAAGGTCCACACGCGCTGGATCGAATCCGACTTCGCCGATCCCCTGGCCGCCGCCGTGCGCGCCGAGCCGCTGCCCGACGCCAGCCTGGTGCGCTGCGCGGTCGAGATCGACGGGCGACGGGTGTCGCTGGGCCTGCCTGCGGTGCTGCTGCAGGGGCTGGCATCGGCTGGCGGCGGTGTGTCTGCCGCGCCGGCTGCCGAATCTGCAGTGGACCCCGCTGCCGTCACCTCACCCATTGCAGGCAATCTGCATGCGTGGAAGGTGGCCGATGGCGACACCGTTCAGGAGGGCGATGTGATTGCCGTCATGGAGGCCATGAAGATGGAGATGCAGGTGACTGCGCATCGCAGTGGGGTGGTGGCTTTGGTGGCTGAGGCGGGGAAGGCGCAGGTGCTGGGGGCTGTGATTGCTCGGATTGGCTGATTTCGGGTAATCGTTTTTTGATTCTGTTGCGCCTCTGGCGGCAGAGGCCGGGTCTCGGCCCGGCGGCCGACCCGCTTTCTTGTCGCGCGACAAGAAAGCGGGGCAAAGAAGCGCGCCCCAAACTGCCCACGACCCTTCGCTTCGCTGCGGGCGACCTGCGTTGGGCGGGATGCGGGGTGTGCCGCAGAACTCGCTGCGCGCTGGCGCGCTTCGCTCAAACAACTGCGGCAAGTCAGATGACGAAGCAGCCCTGTCCTTCGGCAGGGCTGCCACCCCGCATCCCGCCCAACGCAGGCGTGGGCAGAAGGGGGGAGGCTG
>NZ_JTKZ01000437.1:16789-23779 GCF_000799035.1 Delftia sp. ZNC0008 | reverse complement strand
TCCGCGTCCAGGCGCGCGCGCATCGCCGGATCGGCCAGGCCCGCCTTCAAGGCCTTCTGCAGGCTGGCCACCACATCGGCAGGCAGGTCCTTGGGACCCGCCAGCCCGAACCAGCCGCTCAGCGCGTAGCCCTTGAGCGCCGCGTTCTCGCCCAGTGCGGGCACGTCCTTCATCATGGCGATGCGGTGGGCCGTGGTCACGCCCAGGGCCTTGATCTTGCCGCTCTGGATGAAAGGAGCCGCCACCGAGGGAGAGACGATGGCGAAGTCCAGGTTGCCGCCCGCCAGGTCGCTGGTCATCGCGGCCGAGCCCTTGTAGGGCACATGGACGATGTCCACCCCGGCCATCTTCTTGATCAGCTCGCCCGAGAAATGCGGCGTGGACCCGATGCCCGGGCTGCCGTAGCTGTACTTGCCGGGATGGGCCTTGGCCAGGGCGATGAACTCGTCGATGGTCTTGGCCGGCATCTTGGTGCCGGCCACCCACAGGTTGGGCAGCACGCCGGTCAGCGCGATGCCGGTCAGGTCCGTGGCCGGGTCGTACTTCTGCGCGGCGTTGACGAACTTCGTGCCCGCCAATTCGTTGCTGGAGCCTGCGAGCAGGGTATAGCCATCGGCCTTGGCACCGACCACGCGCTGCGCGGCCACCACGCCGGCGGCACCGGGCACGTTGTCGACCACGACGGTCGCATTGAGGTGCTTGGCCAGGATGTCACCCACCACGCGCCCCACCAGGTCGACCGAGCCGCCTGCCGCGTAGCCGACGACGACGCGAATGGGCTTGTTGGGATAGGTGGTCTGGGCGCACAGCGGACCCGCCGCCAGGACAGCCGCGGCGCTGATCAGCGCGCGGCGGGAAAAACGGAATTCATGCATGGATCGATCTCAGGGGAGACAGGCATCAGCCGACAATCAAAATGATATTGCTCAACAATATTCACCGATTGTCTGACATTGCCTTGTGGAATCCATCCCTGAAAACCATGAGTTCCACCCGTCGCCCTAGCCTGCTATTCAGCGCAGAACCGCCGGCAGCCAGCCGCGCAGGCTGTTGACGAAGGCCCAGGCCTGCACGCGCGGCAGGTCGTCCAGCCGTACCGGGTGCTCCACCACGCGGCCCTCGTCCAGCGCCACCGCGCGGCCCACGCCGGGCAGCAGGCCGCTGGACAGCGGCGGAGTCACCCAGCGGCCCGCCAGCAGCACGGCGATGTTGCCGCGCGTGCCCTCGGTGATCTCGCCGTCCTCGTTGTGGAGCACGGTGTCGAACACCGAGGCATCGGTGGGCTGCAGGCTGTCGTAGTGCGCGCGGCGCGAGGTCTTGAAACGCACCCAGTCGCCACGCGCCACCGCATTGGCGATGGGCCGGTCGGCCAGCGCCAGCCGAACAGGCGTGGCGGAAGGTGGCAGCGGCGCCGCCTGGGTCTGTATCCGCCCCGTGGCATCCAGCGCCAGGCGCACGCGCCAGTGGCCGCTGGCGTGCGCCTGGCGCAGTTGCTGCAATGCCTGCTCCAGCACGGCATCCGTGCAGGGCCGGCCGAAATGCCGCGCCGCGTCCTGCATGCGCGTCACATGGCGCTGCAGGTGGATGAAACCGCCATCCCGCAGGGCCAGGGTTTCCAGAATGTCGAAATCGAAGTCCGTATCCGCCATGGCTGCACGCCCTTTCACACCTTGTCCAGAAAAGCCCTCTTGTGGCGCCATTCCTGCCATTCGGCAGGCGCCTCGGCGCCCGAAGTGATGCCGCTGCCGATGCCGCAGCGCAGTTCCGTGCCACGCGCCACCACCGTGCGTATGGGCACATTGAAGGTGGCGTGCACGCGCCCTGCAGTGGTGCCGGGCCGCACCACGCCCACGGCGCCGCAGTAGACGCCGCGCGGACCCGATTCCAGTTCGTGGATGAGCCGCATGGCCTGGCGCTTGGGCGCGCCCGTGATGGAGCCGCAGGGAAACAGCGCCGCAAACACGTCCGCCAGGCCGGTGCCGGGCCGCGTGCGCGCCTGCACGTCGGACGTCATCTGCCACACGGTGGGCAGGGGTTCGGCATGGAACAGGCGCGGCACCTGGACGCTGAAAGGCTCGGCAATGCGCGAGACATCGTTGCGCAGCAGGTCCACGATCATCACGTTCTCGGCCCGCTCCTTGGGCGAGGACCGCATGGCCTGGACATTCGCCTCGTCCTGTGCAGGCGTGGCGCCACGCGGCGCCGTGCCCTTCATGGGGCGCGTGAGGATGCGCTCGCCATCCCAGTCGAAGAACAGCTCGGGCGAGACGGACAGCACCTGCTCGTCGCCGCTGTCCATGCAGGCCACGTAGCCGCCGGGCTGGGCACGTCGCAGCGCGGCGAACAGCGATGGGATGTCGCCCAGCAGCCGGCCCATGAACTGGGCCGTGTAATTGATCTGATAGCAGTCACCGGCCGCAATCGCCTCGTGGATGCGCGCAATGGCGGCATCGAAATCCGCGCGCTCCAGGCCGGGCTGCCATTGCGCCTGAGATTGCACCTGAGATTGCACCTGAGGGCCGGTCTCGACCGCGTCCGCGTCTTCAGGCCAGGGCCGGGGGCCGTCGAAGACGGCAAACCAGGCCAGCGGCTCGCCTGGCGGCGTGGCATGCAGGGCGCCGGCGTAGGCCGCGTCAAACGCCGCCGCCGCCTCGTAGCGCACCCAGCCCAGGCACCACAGGCCGGCCTGGGCAGCCTGCTGCACGGCGTCAAGCACACCGCGCACCTGCTCGGGCGCATGGGCTGCCAGGCTGCGCAGCGGCGGCCCGAAGCCATGGCGCAGCCGGGCGGCCGAGCCGTCATGAGGGTTGGGAAAATCGATCAGAAACTTCACAAAACGGCCGTCAACGCATGCTGTACTTGCATCAGCAGCTTCGCTATCGATAGCAGCCACTGACACGGGGCCGCCCAGTGTAGAGCGCGGGGAACAAAAAAGCGCCCCGAAGGGCGCCAAACCAAGCGTCCCGAAAGGACGCTTTCCACCAACAGGCCCGGCACCATGCCGGACCCATATCCATTCACATCACTTCTGCGTGACGGTGTGCTGGCCTTCCAGGCGGGCCACGGCCTCGCGGTAGGCAGGGCCGCTGCGCAGTTGCTGGTAGCGGGCCAGGCCGCGCTGGTATTCGGCCGAGTTGTAGCCGATTTCGCGGTCAGCCGAGGGCGAGGGCAGGTAGGTCATGCCTGCCTGGTGCCACATCTCGAGGTCGGCCAGCACTTCGGCGCGGCTCAGGCCTGCGGTGGCGGAGGACGAGGGGGAAACGGCTTCTTGGGCCATTGCAGTGCCGGCGAGGCCCAGGGTCAGGGCGGCCAGTGCAGCGGAGAGGGTACGCATGTCAGATCCTTTCAAAAGGCCGCTCGGCATTCATTTCCTCACGGCATGGACGTACTATGCGGCGCTGCAGCATTCTTCGTCTGTGCGTTTTCTCACGTGTTTTGGCATCCGGCCCGGGCGGCCCGCTGCCTTTTCACCCGTGCTCCCCTCGACAGAAGGCCGATTCACGCGTTCTAGAAACAGTGTTTTTCGCGGCTTGAAACAGCCGCGGCAGACAAGGCTCAGCGCGCTTCCTCGAGCAGCACGCGCAGGCCTTCGACATGGCAGATGCGCAGGTTGCGGCCTTCGCGCCGCAGCAGGCCCAGGCGCACCAGGCGCGACATCTCGCGCGCCACTTCCTCGCGGCTGGAGCCCAGCAGCAGCGCCAGATCGGTCTGCCGGGGTGCGGGCGCCAGCAGGGCCTGCCCCTGGTCGATGCCCGCGCGCTCGGCACGTTCCAGCAACTGGGTATGCAGGCGGCTGCGCACCGACAGCGTTCCCAGATCCACCATGCGGCGCGCCAGCGCCACGGCCAGGTCGCTGAGCCGGCCGATGAAGGCGCGCAGGACCTGGGGCTCGTTCATGAGCAGGGCTTCCACATCCTCATGGGCCAGCGAGGCAATCAGGCTGGGGACGCCTGCCTCGACCACCAGGGGCATGGCCGTGCAGCCCGCCTGCTGCTGCGGCAGACCGCCGAAGAACACGCCCTGTGCAATCTCGCCCAGCGTGAGCCCGCGCCCGTTGGGGGCATAGCTGCTGACGCGCAAGCCGCCCTGCACGAGCATGTAGAGACGCTGATCGGTGTATGCGCCCTCCAGCGTCTGGTGCAGCGCCAGATGCTGCCAGCGGCATTGCGCGGCCAGTTCGGCCAGGCGCTCGTCGGACAGGCTTTGCAGCACATGGACCTGGCGCAGGCCCTGCCAGGCCACGGCGGGAAGAAGCGGAGATGTCTGTAAGGAACCGGACATGGTGCAACACCGTTGAAGCGCATCCGCAGGGCCTGTGCGGGCCCTGTCGTCCGTCGCGGGAATCACAGCATAGCGGGATCGCATAGACTCGTCGCGCGCCGGGAATCGCACTGTCCGGCTCCCCGGATGGCCGCACCGCGCAGCACAGAAAAAAGGGAGGGCTTCATGGAATCGAGCATCGAATCGGCACGACCACCCGCGCGCCCGCAGGCCACCGTGGCGGCCTGGGCGCAATCCGTGGAACAGGCGATCGCCAGCCAGCAATGGCATGGGGCCTGGCGTGCACTCATAGACGCCGCCCTGCCCGCCGAAACCGCCGTGCAGCAGAGCCTGCTGACTGCGCTGGATGCCTGGGATGGCCTTGCTGCCGATTCCGGCGCAGAGCCCCGCCGCGCGCTGGTGCAGCAGGTTTTCGACGCCCTGCATGCCGCCCATGCCCCGGGCCAGGCGCTGCAGGCCGATTCCGCACCTTCCCGTGCGCACCGTGCATACCGTGCGCACTGCATACTGGGACGGCAACTGGTCAAGCGCTACCGGCGCGGCGGCTTTGCGCTGGGGCCGGTGGATGTGGCCGTGGAGCCCGGCACCATCCTCGGACTGGTGGGCGAGAACGGCAACGGCAAGACCACCTTGCTGCGCCTGCTGGCCGCCGATCTGGCGCCCGACGCGGGGCAGCTGGACTGGGGCGTTCCCGCCGCCGATGCCTACCTGCTGCGCACCCAGCTCGCCTATATCCCCCAGCGCCCGGCCGTCTGGAGCGGGCGCCTGATGGACCATCTGCAATTCGCCGCGCGCAGCCATGGCGCCGTGGGCCCACGCAACATCTGCCTGGTACAGCTGGTCATCGCGCAGCTGGGGCTGCGCGCCTTCCGGGGCCACCAGTGGAAACAGCTGTCCTCGGGCTACAAGATGCGCTTCGAGCTGGCGCGCGCCCTGCTCTGCCGGCCGCGCGTGCTGCTGCTGGACGAGCCGCTGGCCAACCTGGACATCAACGCCCAGCAGACCCTGCTGACCGATCTGCAGTCGCTGGCGCGCTCGCCCTGGCAACCCATGGCCCTGGTGCTGAGTTCACAGCAGCTGTACGAGGTGGAAAAGGTGGCCGACCAGGTGCTGTTCCTGGAGCAAGGCCAGCCGCGCAGCGTTCAGCAGAGCTTTGCCGCCATGCAAGGCTGCGCCATCGAGTTCGAGACCGGCTGGGCCATGGCGCAACTGAAACCCTGGCTGGACCGGCTGCCATCCCATACGCACCAGCTCAGCGGCCAGACCCACATCGTGAGCTTTCATGTGCCGTTCACGGCAGCGCAGTTCCTGGCGCAGGCCGTGCAGGCACAGATGCCCGTGCGCTATTTCCGCGACATCACCGCATCCACCCGCCGCCTGTTCGTGAGGGACTGAGCCATGCCACGTTTTTCCGATATGACGAACCGCTGGGACCAATGGGTGCTGATGCGCTGCCCCCTGCTGTGGCAGCTGCGGCTGCACTGGTATCTGCCGCTGGCGCTGCTGTGGTGCGTGCTGGTGCTGGGCATCTGGATGCAATGGATGGCCGAACCGGCGCGCTGGATGGGCTCCCTGCCCGGCGTTGCGTCCACAGCCCAGCAAACGCCCGAGCAATTGGCACTGGACATCGGCTCCGTCGTGGCCTGCATCGTGGCGATCGGCCTGGCGCTGTGGTGGTTGCTGCGCGTGCGCATCCACAACCGCTGGCGCGAACACGCCCCCGTGGGCCGCTGGGGCCTGTGCTGGGAGTACCTGTGGGGAGCCTTGTTCCTATCGCTATTGTTCGCGCCTGCGATCGCCTTTTCGCCCATCTATGAAATGCGGATGCAGCGCCAATGGTCGGACACGGATGTCAGTGCACAGATCCAGACTGTCGAGCAAGTCGCCGCCCTGGAGGCGCTTGTCGCGCCACGCCAGGCGGCCATGCTCGTGGAATGGATACGTGTGCTGCGCGAGGAAGAGGTCGATCCGGCGAAGTACCCGGGCATCCAGGCCCTGGTCTGGTTGATGCGCGGAGACCAGGCCGCGATTGCCGCGACGCTGGAGCGCTACGGCCAGCCATTGCAGGCCAGAGGCTATGTGCGCCAGTCTGCCAGCTCCGCCCAGGACCAGGCGGAGCACCTGCTGGCCAGCTACCGCAGCGCGCTGCAATCCCCCCTGGCCCAGGAATGGCGCGCCTACCTGGCCGCGAACCCGCAACCAGGGAATGGCGAGAAGGCATCCAGGGCACAGGATTCCAACTGCAAACCAACCCTGGGTCGCAGCAGGCCTTCGGATCTGGAGCCGGATCCGCGCAAATGCTTTGATGTCTATCTGGCCCAGAACAACCGCAAGTGGCTCATCCCGCTGGAGAGGTTCGACATCCGGCGGAGCCCGCTGCAGCATGTGCAATGGAAGCACGCGCGCTACGGCCTCGCCCTGCATGCC
Organism: Delftia sp. ZNC0008; assembly: GCF_000799035.1. Classification (NCBI taxonomy): domain Bacteria; kingdom Pseudomonadati; phylum Pseudomonadota; class Betaproteobacteria; order Burkholderiales; family Comamonadaceae; genus Delftia; species Delftia sp. ZNC0008. The sequence continues at coordinate 17,071 of NZ_JTKZ01000437.1, read as the reverse complement.
TACCAGGAAAGCCATCTGCAGCGCGCTGAAAGATCCAGCGACGAAGGCTGGCAAAGGATGGCCCAGTTGCTGGCAACCGCCAGCGCTGGCTTTTTCCTTGCCTTGGCCCTGGTGCTGGTGCGCCTGATGCCTGTCATGCAGCTGGTGGCCTGGGGCGCATGCCTGGTCCTGACCTTGCTTGGCAGCGTGCTGGCCGGGATGCTGGGAATCACCAACCTCTATGTGCTGGGGCTGTTTCCAGCCGCGCTGATATCGGTCGCCTGGCTGCGCATCCGTGTGCTC
>NZ_JTKZ01000437.1:0-16779 GCF_000799035.1 Delftia sp. ZNC0008 | reverse complement strand
GGTCTGAGTGGTCCAGACTGCTGTTGCCACACCCCACCGGCAGCGCAGGCCCCTGGACGGATACCCAGCACTGGCTGGACCTGCTGATGGGCGCGCCTGCCGTGGCAGCCAGCACGGCCATGCTCGTGGCCCTGCTGTCTCCGCTGTGGCGCCGATGGCGTGGCCTGCCCGAAAGGTGACGGAACAGCAAAGGACAGCTCAGGGACAGGTGCCCCCGGCGCGCATCGCATAGACTCGCGGCAATTCCATCCCCCTCCGAGCGCCCCATGACCCAAGCCCCCGTCACCGCCGGCACGCCCTACGGCACCATCCCGCCCGCCTCGCCGCTGCCCCAGCGCCGCCCCGTGAGCCTTCCGCGCCTGGCGCAGATGCGCGAGGCCGGCGAGAAGATCACCATGGTCACCGCCTATGACGCCACCTTCGCGGCCGTGGCCGATGCGGCCGGCGTGGAGTGCATCCTGGTCGGCGATTCGCTGGGCATGGTCTGCCAGGGCCTGCACAGCACCGTGGGCGTGTCGCTGCAGGACATGTGCTACCACACGGCCAGCGTGGCGCGCGGGCTGCACCGCGTGCAGGGCACGGCCTGGCTGATCGCCGACATGCCCTATGGCAGCTATGCCGAAAGCCGCGAGCAGGCCATGCGCAGCGCCTGCGAGCTGATGCAGGCCGGCGCCCACATGGTCAAGCTCGAAGGCGGCGGCTGGACCGCGCCCACCGTGCAGTTCCTGGTCGAGCGCGGCGTGCCCGTCTGCGCCCACCTGGGCCTGACGCCGCAGACCGTGCATGCGCTGGGCGGCTACCGCGTCCAGGGCAAGAGCGACGAGGGCGCGGCCACGCTGCGCCGCCATGCGCTGGAACTGCAGGATGCAGGCGCCTCCATGCTGGTGCTGGAGATGGTGCCGGCACAGCTGTCGCGCGAACTCACGGCCGAGCTGCCGCACTGCCACACCATCGGCATCGGCGCGGGCAGCGGCACGGCCGGACAGGTCCTGGTGCTGCACGACATGCTGGGCGTGAACCTGGGCAAGATGGCCCGCTTCGTGCACAACTTCATGGCCGATGCGGGCAGCGTCAAGGGCGCCTTCGAGGCCTATGTGCATGCCGTGAAGAACGGCAGCTTCCCCGACGACAGCAAGCACGCCTGGTAGTCCGGCAGGCTGCACGGTCCGTTTTTCCGCTTCCCGCTTCCCGTTCCCCCGCTTCCCCGCTTTCCCATGCAAATCGTCCACTCCATCGCCGACCTGCGCGCCATCCTGGCCAGCAAGGGCCGCCCTGCCTTCGTGCCCACCATGGGCAACCTGCACGATGGCCACCTGTCCCTGGTGCGCGCCGCGCGCCAGCACGGCGACATCGTCGTGGCCAGCATCTTCGTGAACCGCCTGCAGTTCCTGCCGCACGAGGATTTCGACAGCTATCCGCGCACCTGGGCGCAGGACTGCGCCAAGCTGGAGAGCGAAGGCTGCGACCTGCTGTTCGCCCCGCGCGAAGCCGATCTCTACCCCGAGCCGCAGACCTTCAAGATCCAGCCCGACGCGCAGCTGGCCGACATCCTCGAAGGCCATTTCCGCCCCGGCTTCTTCACGGGCGTGTGCACCGTGGTGATGAAGCTGTTCTCGGCCGTGTTCTTCGCCAGCGGCGGCGGCACGGCCGTGTTCGGCAAGAAGGACTACCAGCAGCTGCTGGTGATCCGCCGCATGGTCGAGCAGTTCGCCCTGCCCGTGAACATCGTGGCCGGCGACACGGCGCGCGCCGACGACGGCCTGGCGCTGAGTTCGCGCAACGGCTACCTGAGCCCCGATGAACGCCAGCAGGCCATGGCGCTGTCGCAGGCACTCAAGCAACTGGCCGACGCCACGCGCGCAGGCCAGGCGCCGCTGGCCGAACTGGAGGCATGGGCCATGCAGTCCCTGGCCGCACAGGGCTGGGAGCCCGATTACCTGACCGTGCGCCTGCGCCGTGACCTGCAGCCGCCGGCCGAGGGCGCGCAACTGGCCGGTGCACCACTGGTGGCCCTGGGCGCCGCGCGCCTGGGCAAGACGCGCCTGATCGACAACCTGGAGTTCTGATCCAGCGCAAGGCGCCTGCGGCCATGGCGGTCCAAGCTGGATGCCATGGCCAGGAAATTCCCCATCCACCCCGCCCATCCCGAGCGCACCTGCTGGGGTTGCGACCGCTACTGCGCCCGCGACGAGCTGGCCTGCGGCAACGGATCGGACCGCACACAGCACCCGGTGGAGGTCTTTGGCGACGACTGGATGGAGTGGGGCCTGCCGCCCGAGCCGGCGGCAGACAACGCAGCCAGCCTGAAGGACGCGGCGCGCTGAAGTCGCCCACCCCACTTCAAGCGACCGCGGCCACCTCGGCGGCGAGCGCGTCCACCAGCCACTGCACCTCGGCCACGGCCGGCCGGTGCAGCGGCAGCAGCGCATGGACCTGGAAGGGAATGGAAAACGCCAGCGGCCGCACCACCAGCTGCGGCCCGGCGCAGACTCGCGCCGTCAGCGGATTGACGATGGCCACGCCCAGGCCATGCTGGACCATGGCACAGACCGCCACAGCGCTGTGGGTCTCCAGGTGCAGCTGGCGCTGCACGCCGGCCTGCTCGAACACGGCATCGATCTGCTGGCGATAGGGATCGTCGCGCGCCAGGCTGACAAAGCTTTCCCCGGCAAAGTCAGCCACCTCCAGCACCGGCCTTACGGCCAGCGCATGGCCTGCGGGCAGCACGGCCACCTCGTCCATGGCGGGCAGCGCAAGGGCGCGCGTGCCCGGAGGCGCCTCGGCCAGCTCGGCCAGGCCCAGGTCGTAGCGCTGGGCGGCCATCCACTCCTGCAGCAGCGGCGCCTCCTGCGTGGCCACGCTGACGGCCACGGGGCCGTGCTCCGCATGCAGGCGCGCCAGCGCTGCTGGCAGCAGCGCATGGCTGAGGGCGGGCAGGCACAGCACGTTGATGCGCGCCTGGTGCGGCCGGCCCAGGGCCAGCGCATGTTCCACCACCCGGTCCAGCCCCTGCCAGCTGCGCTGCACCTCGGCCCACAGCGACAGGGCGCGTGCCGTGGGCCGCAGCCGGCCTTGGGCGCGCTCGAACAGCGCATAGCCCAGCAGGCTTTCCAGGCGCGCCAGTTCGCGGCTGACGGTGGGCTGGGAGCTGTACAGCATCTGCGCCGCCGCCGTGGCGCTGCCGCTGAGCATGAGCGCGCGAAACACCTCCAGGTGGCGATGGGAGATGCGGGGCTCGGGGGACGTGTGCGGCAGCTCGGGGTCTTGCATGGCAAGAGCATATCCAAATCAAATAGACACCATAAGAACAAGCATTGGACTGAATGCCCTCCATCCGCCATCATGCGCGGCAGTTCCCCTGAAAGAGACACCATGTCCAATCCCTTCTCGTCCGCCCAGCTCTGGGCCCTGGCCGACCAGCACGGCACGCCGCTGTGGGTCTATGACGCCGCCACCATCCGCGCGCGCATCGCCCAGCTCAAGGCCTTCGACACCATCCGCTTTGCGCAGAAGGCCTGCTCCAACATCCACATCCTGCGGCTGATGCGCGAGCAGGGCGTGAAGGTGGACGCCGTCTCGCGCGGCGAAATCCTGCGCGCGCTGGCCGCCGGCTACGCGGCCGGCCATGGCGACGACCTGCACAGCGACATCGTGTTCACCGCCGACGTGATGGACGAGGCCACGCTGGCCTGCGTGGCCGAGCACAAGGTGCCCGTGAACGCCGGCTCCATCGACATGCTGCACCAGCTGGCCCAGGCCTCGCCCGGCCATCCCGTGTGGCTGCGCATCAACCCCGGCTTCGGCCACGGCCACAGCAACAAGACCAACACGGGCGGCGAGCACAGCAAGCACGGCATCTGGCACAGCGACCTGCTGGCGGCGCTGCAGGCCATCCGCGACGGCGGCCTGAAGCTGGCCGGCCTGCACATGCACATCGGCTCGGGCGTGGACTACGGCCACCTGCAGCAGGTCTGCGGCGCCATGGTCGAGCTGGTGCGCGCCACCCGCCAGGCAGGCCATGACCTGCAGGCCATCTCGGCCGGCGGCGGCCTGTCCATTCCCTACCGCGATGGCGACGCCACCATCGACACCGCCCACTACCACGGCCTGTGGGATGCGGCACGCAAGGACGCCGAGGCCATCGTGGGCCATGCGCTGGGCCTGGAGATCGAGCCGGGCCGCTTCCTGGTGGCCGAGTCGGGCGTGCTGCTGGGCCAGGTGCGCGCCACCAAGAACGCGGGCAGCAACCATTTCGTGCTGGTCGATACGGGCTTCAACGAACTGATGCGCCCCTCCATGTACGGCAGCTGGCACGGCATGGAAGTGCTGCGCCGCGACGGCCAGGCCATGCCCCTGCGCGATGCCGTGGTCGCCGGCCCGCTGTGCGAATCGGGCGACGTGTTCACCCAGGGCGACGGCGGCGTGGTGCTGCCGCGCGCGCTGGCAGGCGCCTCGGTGGGCGACCTGCTGGTCATCCATGACACGGGCGCCTATGGCAGCTCCATGTCCAGCAACTACAACACGCGCCCGCTGGCCGCCGAAGTGCTGGTCGATGGCGACAGCACCCGCCTCATCCGCCGCCGCCAGACGGTGGAGGAACTGCTGGGTCTGGAGCTGGGCCTGTAACTGGGCATGTAGCGCGCCAGGCGCCAGGATTTCTGACGCAAAAAAGCCCCGGGGCCTTCCAGCTCCGGGGCTTTTTCATCGCCGGGCCGCCCCAAGATGAAAAGCGGCCCCCTCGGGGGGCAGTGGACCTTGCGCAGCAAGGGGAGCGTGCGGGCCATTTTTCATGGACACCGAAGAATCACTCGCCGCGTGGATCGCGCGCCATCAGGTGCTGCACGGCTTCGGCCGCCTGCAGCCGGCCGTCCAGCAGCTCGACCACGGTTTCGGTGATCGGCATCTCCACATTCAACAGCCGCGCGCGCGCCAGCACGGTGCGTGCGCTGTACACGCCCTCGGCCACATGGCCCAGCGAGGCCACGGCCTGTTCCAGCGTGCGGCCCTGGGCCAGCAGCAGGCCCACCTTGCGATTGCGCGACAGATCGCCCGTGGCCGTCAGCACCAGATCGCCCAGGCCGGACAGGCCCATGAAGGTCTCCACCCGTGCGCCCAGGGCCAGGCCCAGTCGCGTCATCTCGGCCAGGCCGCGCGTGATCAGCGCGGCGCGGGCGTTCAGGCCCAGCTGCAGGCCGTCGCACAGGCCGGTGGCAATGGCCAGCACGTTCTTCACGGCGCCGCCCACTTCCACGCCCACGATGTCGGCGTTGGCGTAGACGCGCATGGCATCGCCATGGAAGGCCGCGACCAGGGCGTCATTGACCTCGGCATGCCGGCTGGCCGCCACCAGGGCCGTGGGCTGGTGGCGCGCCACCTCGGCCGCAAAGCTGGGGCCGCTGAGCACGCCGCACAGCAGATCGGGCGCCACCTCGGCGCAGACCTCGTGCGCCATCAGTCCATGGGCGGCGGCCGACGCGCCTGCGGGCACGGCCTCGAAGCCCTTGCACAGCCACACCACGGGCGCCCGCACATTGCGCAGGCGGCCCAGCCATTCGCGCAAGGCCGCCATGGGCGTGCCGATCACGATCAGGTCTGCCGCAGCCAGATGGCCGTCGATCTCGCCATGCACCACCTGCAGCGCGGCAGGCAGCGCCACGCCCGGCAGGTAGCGCGCGTTCTCGCCGCTGTCCCGCATGGCCTGCGCCTGGGCAGCGTCGCGCGCCCACAGCGTCACGACACGTCCGTCATCGCGCGAGGCCGCGCTCATTGCCAGCGCCGTGCCCCAGGCGCCTGCACCAATCACCACAATGTTCATATCTGCCCGACGTTGAAGAAGCGACGTTGATGAAAAAAAGAGGCCCTCGGGCCTCTTTTCTTGTACCACAGCGATGCGACGCGCCTGGGCGCAAATCTCATCGGCCGGGATGGGACCGGCTTACTGCGGCAGCGAGTTGCCGTCCGCCTGGGCGGCTGCCTGCTGCTGCTCGTACATGGCCTGGAAGTTGATTTCGGCCAGGTGCACGGGCGGGAAGCCGGCGCGTGTGACCACGTCGGCCACGTTGCCGCGCAGGTAGGGATAGATGATCTGGGGGCAGGCAATGCCGATCACGCCACCCATCTGGTCTTCGGGCACGTTGCGGATCTCGAAGATGCCGGCCTGCTTGGCCTCGACCAGGAACACGGTCTTGTCCTGGATCTTGGTCTGCACGGTGGCCGTCACGGCCACTTCGTAGATGCCTTCGGCCACGGGAGTCGCCTCGACGCCGAGCTGGATGTCCACGCTGGGCTGCTCCTGCTCCAGCAGGATGGCGGGCGAATTGGGCTGCTCCAGCGACAGGTCCTTGAGGTAGACGCGCTGGATCTGGAAGACGGGAGTGTCCTGTTCGGCCATGGAATCAGTCTTTCTGGGCAAAAAACCCTGGCACGGCGGCCAGGGCATCAAAAAAATCACCAACAAAATGCCCGCTGCCAATAGGTTGCGCAGCGGGCACCTGGGCCTGCATTATGCAGTGCCCGTGTTTCAGCTTTGCAGCATGGGCACCAGGCCACCGTCGGCGTCCAGCGCCATCAGGTCGTCGCAGCCGCCCACATGGTGGTCGCCGATGAAGATCTGGGGCACCGTACGGCGGCCCGTGCTCTGCATCATCACGTCACGCGCGGCAGGGTCGGTATCGATGCGGATCTCTTCGATCTGCTCCACGCCCTTGGACTTGAGGATCTGCTTGGCCCGGATGCAATAGGGGCAGACAGCGGTGGTGTACATCTTCACGGCTTGCATATGCGACTTTCTTCGAGTGGGCGGCTTGCCGGCTGCAGGCGCCGGGGACGCGGCGCAGCGGCTTCCATCGTGATCAACTGGAGGCGCTTCAGGCCTTTTCAACCGGCATGCCGGCATCGCGCCAAGCCTTCAGGCCACCGGCCAGGGCCTGGGCCTTTTCGTAGCCCAGCTTCTTCGCAATGCCTTCGGCACGCGAGGCGCGGTTGCCCTTGGTGCAGATCAGCACCAGCGGCAGGGCCTTGTTCTTCACGGTGGCAGGCAGCTTTTCCTCGAACTGGCCCAGCGGCACATTCTTGGCGCCATTGGCATGGGCGGCCGCGTACTCCTCGGGCTCGGAGACATCGATGACCACGGCCTTTTGGCGGTTGATCAGTTGCACGGCCTGCGCCGCCGTCAGCGAGCCGCCGCCTGCGCCGCGCACCAGGGGCAGCAGCAACATCACGCCGGAAGCCAGCGCGATCAGGATCAAATACCAGTTATCGATGATGAATTTCACGTCATTCCTTGGGTTGGCAAACCTGTCAATTCTAGAATGCTGGCTTTTGCCCCCGCGACAGCCCAGCTTTGTCGCATCGAGAGACTTAGAAAGCCGCCATGTACAAGCTCGTGCTGATCCGCCACGGTGAATCCACCTGGAACCTCGAAAACCGCTTCACCGGCTGGACCGATGTGGACCTGACCGCCACCGGCGTAGAACAGGCCAAGAACGCCGGCCGCCTGCTCAAGGCCGAAGGCTACGACTTCGACCTGGCATTCACCAGCGTGCTCAAGCGCGCCACGCGCACGCTGTGGCACACGCTGGACGAAATGGACCGCACCTGGCTGCCCGTGCAGCACAGCTGGCGCCTGAACGAGCGCCACTACGGCGGCCTGCAGGGCCTGAACAAGGCCGACATGGCCAAGCAGTACGGCGACGCCCAGGTGCTGGTCTGGCGCCGCAGCTACGACACGCCCCCGCCGGCCCTGGAGCCCCAGGACCCGCGCAGCGAGCGCAGCGACGTACGCTATGCCCAGCTGGACCCCAGCCAGGTGCCGCTGACCGAATGCCTGAAGGACACGGTCGCCCGCGTGCTGCCGTTCTGGAACGAGTCCATCGCGCCCGCCATCCTGTCCGGCAAGCGCGTCGTGGTTGCCGCGCATGGCAACTCCATCCGCGCGCTGATCAAGTACCTGGACGGCATCTCGGATGACGCCATCGTCGGCGTCAACGTGCCCAACGGCATTCCGCTCGTCTATGAGCTGGATGCCGATCTCAAGCCCATTCGCCACTACTACCTAGGCGATGCCGAGGCTGCCGCCAAGGCGGCAGCCGCCGTGGCTGCACAGGGCAAGGCTTGAGCCTGACCCGCCTGAGGTGAGCGCCTGCTACGGAAATTGCGCTTGCTGCGCCGTTTTTAGGGAACCACGCGGGCGCTTGCCTTTCCAAGCGGGTGTATATTGACGCGGTTAAAGGGGTGATATGGGCCAGAAAATCAAAATTGCCGGCTGGGTTTCCGTAGGCGTAATCGCCGGAGCACTGACCACGGTTTCCTTGCAGACCGTGGCCCGCGGTGCCATGACCCCGCTGCCGCTGGAGGAAATCCAGCAGCTGTCCGCCGTCTTCGGCCTGATCAAGACCGATTATGTCGAGTCGGTCGATGACAAGAAGCTGATCACCGATGCCATCTCCGGCATGGTGTCCAGCCTCGATCCGCATTCGCAGTACTTCGACAAGAAGTCCTACAAGGAATTCCGCGAGGGCACCTCGGGCCGTTTCGTCGGCGTAGGCATCGAGATCACGCAGGAAGACGGCCTGATCAAGGTTGTCTCGCCCATCGAAGGCTCCCCCGCCTTCCGCGCGGGCCTGAAGACCGGCGACCTGATCACCAAGATCGACGACACGGCCGTCAAGGGGCTGTCGCTCAACGACGCCGTCAAGCGCATGCGCGGCGAGCCCAACACCAAGGTGCAGCTGACCATCCTGCGCAAGGATGAAAGCCGCAGCTTCCCCGTGACCATCACGCGTGAGGAAATCAAGACGCAATCCGTCAAGGGCAAGGTCATCGAGCCCGGCTACGGCTGGATCCGTCTGAGCCAGTTCCAGGAACGCACGGTGGACGACTTCGTGCGCAAGGTCGAAGAGCTGTACAAGCAGGAACCCAACATGAAGGGCCTGGTTCTGGACCTGCGCAACGACCCGGGCGGCCTGCTGGACGCGGCCGTCGCCATCTCGGCAGCCTTCCTGCCGCCCGATGTGACCGTGGTGTCCACCAACGGCCAGCTGGCCGAGAGCAAGGAAACCTACAAGGCCTCGCCCAGCTTCTATGCCCGCCGCGGCATGGGAGACCCGCTGCAGCGCCTGCCCGCCTCGCTCAAGAAGCTGCCGCTGGTGGTTCTGGTCAACGAAGGCTCGGCCTCGGCCAGCGAAATCGTGGCCGGCGCCCTGCAGGACCACAAGCGTGCGGTCATCATGGGCAGCCAGACCTTCGGCAAGGGCTCGGTGCAGACCGTTCGCCCGCTGGGTCCTGACACGGGCCTGAAGCTGACCACGGCCCGCTACTACACGCCCAGCGGCAAATCCATCCAGGCCAAGGGCATCGTTCCTGACGTGATGGTGGACGAGACCCCTGAAGGCGATCTGTTCGCTGCCCTGCGCATGCGCGAGGCCGACCTGGAAAAGCACCTGTCCAGCGGACAGGGCGCCGAAGTCAAGGACGAAGTGCGCGAGAAGGCCCGCGAGGAAGCCCGCAAGCGCCTGGAGGAAGAGGCCAAGAAGCCCCTGGCCGAGCGCCGCCTGCCCGAATTCGGCACCGAAAAGGACTTCCAGCTGCAGCAGGCGCTCAACCGCCTCAAGGGCCAGCCCGTCATGGTCAGCAAGACCCTGACCGAGCGCGAGCCCGAAAAGAAGGAAAACTGAAGAGCGCGGACCGTGTCCGCGCTCCCACCAAGCCGGGCCCGCGCCCGGCTTTTTCACGTCTGGAGACGCGAATGAACGACGATCAACTGCTGCGCTACTCGCGCCACATCCTGCTGGACGAGATCGGCATCGAAGGCCAGGAGCGCATCCTGGCAGCGCATGTGCTCATCATCGGCGCAGGCGGCCTGGGCGCGCCTGCCTCGCTGTACCTGGGCTCGGCCGGCATCGGCCGCATCACCCTGGTGGACGACGATGCCGTGGAAATGACCAACCTGCAGCGCCAGATTGCCCACACCACCGATCGCGTGGGCCAGCCCAAGGTGCAATCCATACGCACGGCCGTGCATGCCATCAACCCCGGCATCCGCATTGATTGCCGCCAGCAGCGCGCAGACGATGCCCTGCTCGACGAGCTCGTGCCCCAAGCCACGGTGGTGCTGGACTGCACGGACAACTACCGCACGCGCCACATGATCAACGCAGCCTGCGTGCGACACAAGGTGCCCCTGGTGGCGGGGGCGGCCATCCGCCTGGATGGCCAGCTCATGGTGATGGACCCACGCGACGAGAACTGCGCCTGCTATGCCTGCGTATTCCCGCCGGAGGCGCAGTTCGAGGAAGTGCAGTGCTCGACCATGGGCGTCTTCGCCCCCGTGGTCGGCGTCATGGGCACGCTGCAGGCGGCCGAAGCCCTCAAGCTGATCGCGGGTTTTGGCACGCCTGCAACAAACCGCCTGACCATGTTCGACAGCCGCAGCCTCGATTGGAGTAGCATGCAAACCACCCGTGTGCCGGACTGTCCCGTTTGCGGCAACAAGGCGTAGGAATCGGCTGACTTCCAGGCCGATCCCCCACTGGCACAATCGCCCGCTGTCGCGCAGGACAATGAAGGCCGGGTTCCGCCGGACTCCGATTGCCATCCGCGTCCCTATTGGATACAGCCGTGAAATTGCGCACCTATCTTGTTGAAGACAACCCTACGATCCGCGAGAACCTGATCGCCACGCTCGAGGAACTCGCCGATGTCGAGGCCGTGGGCATCGCCGAGACGGAAAGCGCGGGGACGGACTGGCTTCAGCAGAACCCCGACGCATGGGATCTGGCCATCGTCGATCTGTTCCTGCGCCAGGGCAGCGGCCTGGGTGTGCTCACCGCCTGCCGCGAGCGCCAGCCGCACCAGAAGATCGTGGTGCTCAGCAACTACGCCACCCCTGACATCCGCAGCCGCTGCGCCCAGCTCGGCGTGGATGCGGTCTTCGACAAGTCCAATGAGATCGATGCACTCATGGACTATTGCATGAATATCGACGCCGCATCGCTCAATCAACTCAAAACAGCCTGAACCCAAAACACGGCATTTTTACTCTTCATCAAAGAAAAAGGCTGCACGACTTGATAATCGTGCAGCCCGTATTTTCTATTGACTGGAAATCAGTCGATCAGCCGGTTTTTCAGCGCGTAATACGTGAGATCGCTGTTGGATGACAATCCCATTTTCTCCATAAGCCGCGTGCGATAGGTACTGACCGTCTTCACGCTCAGCGAGAGCGATTTCGCAATATCACCTGCCGTTTCGCCGCGCGCCAGTTTGAGGAAGACCTGGAACTCACGCTCGGACAGCTGTTCATGCGCTGGCGCGTCATCCTTGCGGTTGAGCTGCTGGGCCAGCAGGTCGGCCACGGCCGGCGTCAGGTAGCGGCGGCCCAGGGCCACGGTGCGGATCGCTTCGGCAATCTCCTGGGGATCGCATTCCTTGTTCAGGTAGCCGCTGGCGCCTTGGCGGATCAGGTTGATCGCGTAGTGCTCCTCGGGATATCCGCTCAGGATCAGGATGCCCATGTCCGGGGCCTTGGCCCGCAGCATGGCCAGCGCATCGATGCCGCTTTGCCCGGGCATGGACAGGTCCATCAGCAGCACGTCGATCTCGTGGGCTCGGACCAGGTCGATGGCCTCACGGCCATTGGCGGCCTCACCGACTACACGCAGGTCCACATGTTCCGAGAGAAACTGACGCAGACCCGAGCGCACAATTGCATGGTCGTCCACAATGCCGATTCTGATCATGAATACCTCTTTTTCGGGGGACCAGCAGGAACGCCGGTCGTGCAAACAATATATGGTAACGGCCGGGGCAGGAACTGCTCCGGCTGCCGATAACACGAATTATGCAGAATATCGGCGAAGATCTTGTAGGTGAGAGGATGCTTATGCGTTGGATAAATTTCCGAAGAATTGCGATCAGCCTGGCATTTGCCATCGTTGCGGCCGTGCTGCTTGTCAGCATTAACGAGGCCAGCTACAAGCGCTCGACCAAGGCGCTGGAGGCCATGACCCAGACCCAGGCGACCCGCTCGGAAATCAGCCAACTGCTGCGGTTGATGCTCGATGCCGAGACCGGCCTGCGCGGCTACCTGCTCACGGGGGAGGAACGCTACCTGGAGCCCTACAGCAAGGCGATCACGGCCATCAACTACAACATGGACGAGTTGCGCCAGATCTTCATCTACGACCCCCAGGAACTGGCCATCTTCACGCCGCTGGCCCGCCAGGTCGAGCGCAAGATGAGCGAGATGGAGTTGAGCCTGCGCCTGTACCGCCAGGGCAACGAGGAAGCCTGGCGCTTCGTCATGTTCACGGACGTGGGCATGGAGAACATGGATGCCATCCGGGACTACACAGGCAAGCTGCTGTCAGGCATAGACGAGCGCTCGGCCAAGAACCTGCAGGATATCGAGCACACGCTGTCGCTGTCGCGCATAGGCATTGCCACGGTGACCGCGCTGGGCGTGCTGGGCTTTTTCATGTACCTGCGCCAGGCCCACGCGCTGCAGCAGGCCCATCAGCGCGAGCAGGAAATCCAGCGTGACGAGCGCAACCGCCTTGAAGCCCTGGTGCGCGAACGCACGGCCACGCTGACGGAGCTGGCCAACCACTTGCAGCAGGTGCGCGAGGATGAGCGCGGCCACCTGGCGCGCGAGCTGCACGATGAACTGGGCTCGCTGCTGACGGCGGCCAAGCTCGATGTGGCCCGGCTCAAATCCAAGATCGACCTCAGCGCCCCCGACGTGGGAGAGCGCGTCAGCCATCTGGTGGAGACGCTCAACAGCGGCATTGCCCTCAAGCGCCGCATCATCGAGGACCTGCGTCCTTCGTCACTGTCCAACCTGGGCTTGACCACGGCGCTGGAAATCCTGGCACGCGAATTCGGCGAACGCAGCGGCATCGAGGTCACAGCGAACCTGGAGCAGGTGGAGCTGCCGGAATCGACCCAGCTCACGGTCTACCGCATCGTGCAGGAGTCGCTGACCAATATCGGCAAATACGCCAAGGCCAGCCACGTACTGGTCTCCGTGCACAACTACCCGACCTATGTGACGGTGCAGATCCAGGACGATGGCGAGGGCTTCGAGACCTCGGCCATGCGCCCCAACTCCCACGGGCTGGCCGGCATGCGCCATCGCGTGGAGGCGGCAGGCGGGCGGCTGACCGTCTCCTCCGAGCTGGGCAAGGGCACGGCCATCTCCGCCGTCATTCCGCTGAGCCCGGCATCCGCCTGACCACGACGCCTTGCCTGCACGCACAACCCCTGCCCGGCACCGCCCTGGCAGGGGTTTTTCTTGATGGGCACTGCGGGCCGGCGCTTTTCCTACACCCACCCCCTGCCTAACCCTGACGCCATGCCACGCCGGGCACCGTCAATCCGGCCTCGGGCGGCTCGGTACAGTCAATCGCATGGGAACAGCACTCGGCTCCTGACAGCCAGATGCCGTTTCTTGGCAACGAACAACCAAGGAGTTCTACATGCTGCACTACGCCATCGTGTTTTTCGTGATCGCTCTCGTCGCCGCCATCTTCGGCTTTGGCGGAATTGCGGCAGGTGCTGTAGGCATCGCCAAGATCCTGTTCTATATTTTCGTGATCATGGCTGTAGTCACCTTTGTGATGAGCCTGATCAAGAAGTAGCGGCGGCGCCGCCTTCAGCCACCTGCCAGCCCAAGCCCGCCTCCGGCGGGCAGCCAGCCCGGCAGCCCGACCGCCTTTCCCATTCATGCAAGTTTTGAGGAGATAGAACCAATGAGCCAAGCCGAGAAAGCCGTGAACAAAGCCGCCGATACCGCCAAGGACGTTGCCCAGGACGTAGCAGACACTGCCAAGGAAGCCGTCAACACCACGCGCCGCACTGCAGCAAATGCTCTGGACAAGGCCGAGGAAGGCGTGAAGTCCATCGAGCGTGAACTGAATCCCGTCATCGACGACCTCGCGGCACGTGCCCAGGAACTGGCCACGCGCGGAATCAACTTCTGCGCCGACAGCTCCGACCGCGCCCGCCGCCAGCTGCAATCTGCCACGGAAGCCACTACGCGCTACGTCATCGAGCAGCCTGGCCGCTCCATGCTGCTGGCAGCAGCCACGGGCGCAGCCCTGGCCACCGCGTTCTTCATGAGTTCCCGCTCGCGCAAGTGAGCTGCAGCCCAGCCCCCGAGTTCCCTCGACTACAGTTTCCCTCAATTTCTTGTCCAAGAAAGAACTGACCATGCAAAAGTACACCCGTGCCATCGCTTTCGCTCTCGTCGCCGGCGCCACCGTGCTCGGCACCACCGCCTGCTCCGTGGCCCGCGACCAGCAGACCGTGGGTTCGTATGTGGATGACGCCGGCATCACCACTGCCGTGAAGGCCAAGATGGCAGAGGACAAGAGCGTCTCGGCCACTTCCATCAGCGTCGAGACCCTGAACGGCACGGTGCAGCTGTCGGGCTTTGCCAAGTCCGAATCGGAAAAGGCTCGCGCCGCCGAGATCGCACGCACCACCAAGAACGTGCGCGAAGTGCGCAACAGCATCGTGGTTCGCCCCTGATGCAGGCCCCCATGGGGCCATCGAAAGGCCGGTGTCATCCGGCCTTTTTTCATTGCAGGGCCACCCCGTTGAAAACCACCCTTGGGGGAATCTGACCTTGCAGCGCCAGGGCGACATGGGAATCATTTTTCATGGCGCCAGGGCATACGGCGTAAAGTGACCGACATGCGAGTTTTCAACTGCGATGCCTGCGGCCACCCGGTTTTCTTCGACAGCGTTCAATGCGTGCACTGCGGCGCCACCCTGGCCTTCCTGCCAGAGCGACTGCATGTGGCCTGCCTGCGACCGGTTTCCGGCGCGCGGGACAGCGCGCTGTGGGAGAGCCTGTCCTCCCTGGGCGCAGGCAAGCCGCCAGGCCGCCTCTACAAGATGTGCAGCCACCGGGGACCTGTGGGCCAGTGCAACTTCGCCCTGCCCGCCGACGACCCCCACGCGCTGTGCGAATCCTGCCGCCAGACACGCTGGCTGCCCGATCTGTCAGACCCGGCCAATGCCTTGCGCTGGACCAAGATCGAGGCGGCCAAGCGCCAGCTGTTCTATACGCTGGCCCGCCTGGGCCTGGGCCCCAGGCCTGGAGAGGACGGGCCGCGCTTCGAACTGCTGGCCGACCTGCCCGGGCAGGCGCCGGTGATGACCGGCCATGCCAACGGCACCATCACGCTGAACGTGGTGGAGGCCGACGATGCCGAGCGTGCCCGGCGCCGCCAGGCGCTGCACGAGCCCTACCGGACGCTGGTGGGCCATCTGCGCCATGAGTCCGGCCACTTCTTCTGGGACAGGCTGGTGGTGGGCGCGGGCCGTCTCGAGGAATTCCGCCGCCTGTTCGGCGACGAGCGCCAGGACTATGCCCAGGCCCTGCAGAACTACTACGCACGCAGCCCGCTGGATGGGCAGTGGCGCGACAACTTCGTCAGCGCCTATGCCACCTCCCACCCGTGGGAAGACTGGGCCGAAAGCTGGGCCCACTACCTGCACATGGTGGATCTGCTGGAGACTGCGGCCAGCTATGGCACCTGCATCACCTTGCCAGGAGGCGCAGGCACGGCGGCGGGCATGGGAACGCCGGCCGCGCTGTGCGTGCAGGACCCGTTCGCGGTCCCTGCCCGGCCGGACTTCGGCACCATGCTGGACCAGTGGGTGCCGCTGACGCTGCTGACCAACAGCCTCAACCGCAGCCTGGGCCACGGGGATGCCTATCCGTTCGCTCTTTCAATGGGCGCGCGGCGCAAGCTGGAATTCGTGCATGCGGCCGTGAATGCAAGTGCCGCCACGCAGAGCGCCTGATATCGTGAACTCGTCATGGGGGCGGGCCAAGGCGCCTGGCCGGCATCCCTCTCTCAAGGAGCGCGATTGGCCTGCACCTTCTCAAGCAGTCGCGTGCGCACGTTGGGCGAGACGAACTTGTCGATCTCGCCATCCAGCGTGGCGATCTCGCGCACGAAGGTGCTGCTGATGAACTGGTAGCGGTCGCTGGGCGTGAGGAAGACGGTCTCCACCTCGGGCATCAGCGTGCGGTTCATGCCGGCAAGCTGAAACTCGTAGTCGAAGTCGGTGACCGCGCGCAGGCCGCGCACCATGGCCTTGCCGCCGCGCTCTACCACGAAGTCGCGCAGCAGGCCATGAAAGCTCTCGACCTGGACATGGGGATAGATGGACACGGCCTCGCGCACCATCTCCATGCGTTCCTCGAGATTGAACATGGTCTTCTTGTGGTGGCCGGCCGCCACGGCCACGATGACGTGGCTGAACAGCTGGGTCGCACGGCGCACCACGTCTTCGTGGCCCAGCGTGATTGGATCGAAGGTTCCGGGGTAGACGGCAATCACGTCGTGGCTCATGGCGTTCACTTTCCTTGGCTGCGCGTGCCCTGGTCCGGCACGGATGGCGCATTATGCATTGCACTGCAGCATGGCCCGTCGGCTGCGCGACAGCCGCATTCCTGCGCTGGAACACGGCTGCGGCGCCAGCCTACTCGTCCTGCGCGGCCTTGCGCAGCAGATGGGCGTGGACGGCACCCGCCTTGAGATGGCGGAACAGCTGCAGGCCGCCAGCCTCGGCCAGTTGCTCCTCGGTCCAGGCCTGGGGCGCCTCCAGATAGACATAGCCCTGGGCGGAGACGGCCAGCGCAGCGGCCTTCAGCGCAGGCTCGAACAGCTCGGCATGGTCGAAGGGCGGATCGATCAGCACCAGGTCCAGCGTGCCCGGCGCCACCTGGCGCAGGCAGCCCAGGCCATCGCCGCGCAGACGCGG
>NZ_JTKZ01000315.1:0-17645 GCF_000799035.1 Delftia sp. ZNC0008 | reverse complement strand
CCGCGTCTGGCTGCTGCGCCCCGCCCCGGCGCGCCCGCAGACCGCGCTGGACGAAGTGCGGGTGACGGCCACGGCCCTGCGCGACGGCCGCACGGAAGGCACGGGCAGCTACCGGGCGCCCTATGCCAGCGCGGCCACCAAGATCGAGCTGACGGCCCGGGAGACGCCGCAGTCCGTATCCGTGATCTCGCGCGCACGGCTCGATGACCAGAACTTCGTGGAGCTCACCGAAGCCGCCAAGGTGGTGCCCGGCATCGTCGTGCGCCGGCAAAGCAGCACGGGCGGGCGCAGCGACATCCTCTCGCGCGGCTACCAGTCCTCCACCTACCAGCTGGACGGTCTCACCGTCAGCGGCAATCCGGCCACCCAGGAAACGCTGGACCTGGCCCTGTTCGACCGGGTCGAGGCCCTGCGCGGGCCGGCCGGGCTGTTCTCGGGCGCGGGCGAGCCCAGCGTCATGCTCAACCTGGTGCGCAAGCGCGCCCTGCCGGACTACCAGGGCCAGGGCGCCATCGGCCTGGGCTCGCGGGGGCGCAAGCGGGCCGAGGTGGATGTCACCGGAGCGCTGTCCGAAGATGGCCGCCTGCGTGGCCGGGTGGTGGCGCTGCACGAGAACTTCGGCAGCCCCGTGATGGCCATGGACGGCCACAAGCAGGCCCTGTACGGCACGGTGGAGCTGGACGTCACTTCCCAAAGCACGGTCTCGGTGGGCGCCACCTGGCAGCGCGGCCGGGGCAACTACGACACCGGCCTGCCCGCCCACGCCGACGGCAGGCTGGCCCCCATTCCGCGCGACGTGGCCATTGCCGCCGACTGGGGCCGCGCCGCGCCCGAATCGCTGGCCGGCTTCATCGAGTCGGAGACGCGGCTCGACGGCGGCGGCCTGTTCAAGCTGGCCGCCCGCCGTGTGCTGCGCCAGCAGCGCGACAAGTACATCAACGGCTACTCGGCCGTCTCTGACACCGGCATCAGCCGCTTCACCCAGGCCCAGACCGTGGACCGCGACTACGCCGACACCACGGCCGACATCTACTACAGCACGCCCTGGCAATGGGCCGGGCAGACGCACCATTTCATCGCGGGCGCGGACTACCGCAGCTCCAACATGCACCTGCGCATGCTGCGCGGCGCCATGAACACGCCGGCCGACCTGTTCCACTACGACCCCTCCTCCATCCCCGAGCCCAGCTTCAAGCCCTTTGCCGACGACATTACGCGCACCAGCCTGCGCGGCGTCTACGGCCAGTTGCGCATCAAGCCCACGCAGGCCCTCACCCTGGTGGCGGGCGCGCGCAAGAGCTGGTGGAAGACAGAAACCTCGGATCGGCTGCAGAACACGCGCTCGGGCTACGAGGTCGATGGCCAGTTCACGCCCTTCGCCGCCGTGCTCTTCGATCTGAACGACAGCTGGACGCTCTACGCCAGCCAGTCGCGCATCTTCCAGCCGCAAAGCGGGCGCCTGGCCGGTGGCGGCCAGATCGCCCCGCGCGAGGGCCGGCAGGTGGAGGCCGGCATCAAGGGCAGCCTGCTGGACGGACGCCTGAATGCCACCGCCGCCATCTACCGCATGCAGGACACCAACCGCGCGCTGGCCGACCCCGCCGATGCCGCCTTCGTCATCCCCGCAGGCAAGGTGCGCTCCGAAGGCTTCGAGGCCGAAGTGGTCGGCTCGCTGTCGCCGCGCTGGGACGTGGCGGCCAGCTACGCCTACATGCGCTCCAAATACCTGCAGGGCACCGTCACGCAGACGGGCACCGATTTCAGCACCATGTCACCGCGCCACAGCGTGAACCTGTGGGCGCGCTACCGCGTGGCAGGCCCCGTGGCCCAGGGGCTGGAGCTGGGCGCGGGCGTGCGCGCCGTCAGCGAGTTCTACGACACCCTGGGCACCGTGCGCTGGCGCGCGGGCGGCTACGGCGTCTGGTCCGTCTACGCCGCCTACCCGCTCACCCCCCAGGTCAAGCTGGCCGTGAACATCGACAACCTCTTCGACCGCGTCTACTGGGAGCGCGTGGGCACGGCCACGCGCAGCAACTACTACGGCCTGCCGCGCAGCATCATGGTCACGCTGCGCAGCAGTTTCTGATCCCGTCGCCACAGGGCGTGCGCAGCACAAGGCTGCCGCGCGCCCTGCCTGCCGCGCAGGCATTCGACACATCGACACCATCGAATGATTTCTCACAAATAATTCAATAGATCCACACAATGCATGGATTTACGCTTGTGTCCATTGCCGGCAGCCGCCGCCAGCCAGGACACCAGCCATTGCCATGCAAGACCGTTTTCTGATCGAGCGCATCGAGGCGCGGATCCTCGACATTCCCACCATCCGCCCGCAC
The DNA here is from genome assembly GCF_000799035.1 of Delftia sp. ZNC0008. Taxonomy (NCBI): domain Bacteria; kingdom Pseudomonadati; phylum Pseudomonadota; class Betaproteobacteria; order Burkholderiales; family Comamonadaceae; genus Delftia; species Delftia sp. ZNC0008. The sequence goes on along the minus strand of NZ_JTKZ01000315.1, from coordinate 15,306 downwards.
AAGCTGTCGTTCGGCTCCATCAGCCGGCAAAGCCCGGTGATCGTGCAGCTGTGGCTGCGCAACGGGGCCACGGGCTTTGGCGAGGCCGCCACCATCGGCGGCCCGTCGTGGAACGAGGAATCGCCCGAGAGCATCCACCATGCCATCGCCAACCACCTGGCGCCCAGCCTGATCGGCCAGGACGGCGCGCGCTTCGAGGCCTGCCTCTCGCGCATGGACCTGGCCTGCAAGGGCAATGCCTTTGCCAAGAGCGCCGTGGAAATCGCGCTGCTGGACGCCGTGGCGCGCAGCCTGCAGTTGCCCGTGTGGCAGTTGCTGGGCGGCAAGCAGCGCGACAGCCTGCCCCTGGCCTGGACGCTGGCCAGCGGCGACATCGAGCGCGACCTGGCCGAGGCCCAGCTGCGCCTGGAACAAAAGCGCCACCGCATCTTCAAGATGAAGATCGGCGCGCGCACGCCCGAGGCCGATGTGGCCCATGTGAGCGAGATCGCACGCGGCCTGCAGGGACGCGCCACGCTGACCGTGGACGTCAACCAGGCCTGGGACGGCGCCACGGCGCGGCGCTTTCTGCCGCAATTGATCGATGCCGGCGTGACCCTGATCGAGCAGCCCGTGGCCGGCTGGAACGTGCCCGCGCTGCGCGAGCTGACCGCCACGCTGCACGGCGCCCTGGTCATGGCCGACGAGAGCGTGTGCACGCCCTACGACGCCATGCGCCTGGCGCGCGAGCAGGCCAGCCACGTGTTCTCGCTCAAGGTGGCCAAGCACGGCGGCCTGCTGCGCACGCGCAAGGTGGCGGCCATTGCCCAAGCGGCCGACATCGGCTGGTACGGCGGCACCATGCTGGAGACCTCGATCGGCTCGGCCGCCTCGGCCCATGTCTTTGCCACGCTGGGCGGGCAGCACTACAACTGCGAGCTGTTCGGCCCCCAACTGCTGGTGGACGACATCGTCACCGAGCGCATGGCCATCCGCGACTTCGAGCTGCAACTGCCCGACGGGCCCGGCCTGGGCTTGGAGATCGACCTGCAGCAGTTGGCGCGCTTCGACCGCGCGCTGGCCGGCAGCCAGCCGCAGCACTTCGACATGGGGCAGGCCCGGACCGGGGCTGCGACCTGAATTCCTTTCATTCCTCCTGGAGACAAACATGCTTTATCTGGTCCGCATGGACGTGAAGATCCCCCACGACCTGCCCGCCGACGTGGCAGCCGAGATCAAGGCCCGCGAGAAGGCCTATTCCCAGCAGCTGCAGCACGACGGCCGCTGGCCCCACATCTGGCGCGTGGTCGGCGAGTACGCCAACTACAGCGTGTTCGACGTGGCCTCCAACGACGAGCTGCACGAGCTGCTGCAGGGCCTGCCGCTGTTCCCCTACATGGACATCCAGGTCACGCCGCTGGCAAAGCATCCCTCGGCCATCGCCTGAGCACAGCCCAAACCAAGACCAAATTTTTCGGAGACAACTGAAGTGAATGTGAAACGCCGTTTTCTGACCGCCGCAGCCGCAGGCCTGTGCCTGTCCGCCGTGATGCCCGCCGCCCATGCGCAGGCCCCCGAGGCCAACTGGCCCAGCAAGCCCATCCGCTGGATCGTGCCCTTCCCGCCGGGCGGCGCCATGGACGCCATTGCGCGCACCCTGGGCGAGAAGGCCGGCCGCACGCTGGGCCAGCCCTTCGTGATCGAGAACCGTCCCGGCGCCGGCGGCAATATCGGCGCCGACTTCGTGGCCAAGCAGCCCGGCGACGGCTACACGCTGATGATCACCTCCATCGGCATGGCCACCAACAAGCCGCTGTACCGCAAGCTCAGCTACGACCCGATCAAGGACTTCGCCCCCGTGGGCGTGCTGGCCGTGGTGCCCAACATCCTGGTCACCAACTCCACCCAGCCCAACGTCAAGAGCGTGGCCGACGTGGTGGCCGCCGCCAAGGCCTCGCCCGGCAAGCTGACCTATGCCTCGGCCGGCAACGGCACCTCCATCCACCTGGCAGGCGAAGTGTTCAACTCGCTGGCCGGCGTGGACATCCTGCACATCCCCTACAAGGGATCGGGCCCGGCCGTCTCCGACCTGCTGGGCGGACAGGTCAACTACATGTTCGACTCCATCACCTCGGCGCGCCCGCACATCCAGTCGGGCAAGCTGCGCGCCCTGGCCGTGACCACGGCCAAGCGCTCGTCCAGCATGCCCGACGTGCCCACCATGGAAGAGGCCGGCATCAAGGGCTACGAGGTCTCGCCCTGGTTCGCCGTCTTCATGCCCGCCAGCACGCCGCCGGCCATCGTCAAGAAGCTCAACCAGGTCTTCGTGGCCGAGATGAAGCAGCCCGACGTGCTCGAACGCTTCAAGGCCATCGGCGCCGAAGTCGTGGGCTCCACGCCCGAGGAAGCGGCCAGGCACCTGCAGGCCGAGTCCGTGCGCTGGACCAAGGTGATCACGGAGCGCAACATCAGCATGGACTGAGCGCTTCTCTTTTCCAGGACATCCCATAAAACCACGAGGAGACAAACATGTCCGAACTGTCCCAGGACCAGCTGCTGAATCTGGTCAACAGCAAGCAGATCGCCCCTGGCAGCGACCGCGTGCGGGCGCTGACCCAGCGCATCGTCAGCGACCTGTTCCACACCATCGACGAGATGGATGTCACGCCCGACGAGTTCTGGGCCGCCGTGGACTGGCTGGGCCGCCTTGGGAGCAGCGGCCAGTTGGGCCTGATCACGGCAGGCCTGGGCTTCGACCGGCTGCTGGACATCCGCAGCGACGAGGCCGATGCGCGTGCTGGCCGTGCGGGCGGCACGCCGCGCGCCATCGAAGGCCCGCGGTTCGTGGCCGGTGCACCGCTGTCGCAAGCGGAGGCGCGCCTGGACGAGGGCGAACCCCAGGGCGAGGTCTTCGTGATGGAAGGACGGGTGCTGGATCTTGACGGCCGGCCTCTGCCGCATGCGCTCATCGATGTCTGGCATGCCAATGTCCAGGGCGGCTACTCGCACTTCTTCCCGGGCATGAAGCCCTACGAGCTGCGCCGCCGCATAGAAGCCGACGACCAGGGCCGCTACCGCTTTAGCAGCTATGTGCCGCCCGGCTACTCCATACCGCCGGACAGCCCCACCTCGGAACTGTTCGACGCGCTGGGACGCCACGGCCATCGACCCGCCCACATCCACTTCCTCGTGGTTGCACCCGGCATGCGCACGCTGACCACCCAGGTCAACCTGCCCGGCGATACCTACCTGGACGACGACTTCGCCTTCGCCACGCGCGACGGCCTGATCGTCGAGCTGGAGCGCGGCGTGGCGCCGGCCGGCTATGAGTCGCTGGGCGTGAACGCGCCTTTCGTCCGCACGCGCTTCGACTTCGTGCTGCAGCCCGCAGTCAGCGAAGGCGAGTCCTTGCCGCTGACACGCATGGAGCGTGTGCGCGCCTGAGGCTCCGCCACCTTCCGGGGCCTTCCGGCCTGCCATTTTTTTCGCTTCGTCCGTTCCACAGCAGGCCGCCCCCTTGGAGTGCGGCCTGCTTCACCGTATCCGCTTCCCACACCATGTCCAGCCTGCATCGCATCGCCGCAACCCTGCTGACCGCCACCGTGGCCCTCGTGCCCGCCCTGGGCCACGCCCAGGCTCCGGCAGCCTTTCCTTCCAAGCCGGTGAACATCGTCGTGCCCTACGCGGCCGGCGGCCCCGTGGACAACCTGGCACGCGCGCTGGCCACGCGCCTGAACAAGGTCTGGTCGCAACCCGTGGTCATCCTCAACCGCACAGGCGCCAACGAGATCATCGGGGCCGAGTACGTGGCCAAGAGCGCACCCGACGGCTACACGCTGTTCGCCGCGACCGAAGCGTCGCTGACCATGAACCCGCACCTGTACAGGAAGCTGCCCTACAACCCGCAAAAGGACTTCGCCCCCATCTCCCGCCTGATCAGCGTGCCCATGGTCTTCTTCGTGCCCCAGAGCTCCAAGGCCGGCACGCTGCAGGAGTTCATCGCTCAGGCACGCCAGGCAGGCAAGACCAAACCGCTGACCTATGGCTCATCGGGCGCGGGCGGCATCGTGCACCTGCCGCTGGCCATGTTCGCCAAGCAGGAAGGGCTGGAGATGGTGCACGTGCCCTACAAGGGCGCCGCACCGCTGATCCCCGAAGTCATCGCCGGCCAGATCGACGCAGCGGTGCTGGGCGTGTCGGTGATCGAGCAGCACATCAAGTCGGGCAAGCTCAAGGCCCTGGCCGTGTCCTCGGAGACACGCAGCATCGCCCTGCCGGATGTGCCCACCTTCAAGGAAGCCGGGGTGCGCGACATCCAGGCTGTCTTCAACATCGGCCTGCTGGCACCGGCTGGAACGCCGGCGCCCCTGGTGGAGAAGATCGCCGCCGATGTGCGCCGCGTGCTGCTGGAGCCCGAATTCCGCAAGACCCAGGTGGACGCGTTCTCTTACGTGGCCGTGGCCTCCAGCCCCGCCGAATACCGCGACTTCCTGGCGCGCGACTACCAGGTGCAGGGCGAGCGCGTGCGCACCTCGGGCGCCTCGCTGGATTGAACCGGACGGAGTCCGTTCAGCTCTGGACTGCGGTGCGCTTGGCAACCACGTGCACCGCAGCCGCAGGCCTGCGCCCCCAGTTCATCAGCGCCGTGCCGGCCACGGCCATGCCGCCGCCCAGCACGATGCTGGCATCGATGCTCTCGCCCAGCCACAGCGCCGACAGCGCCACGCCGATCACGGGCACCAGGGTGATGTAGCCCGAGGCCGCACCCGCGCCCAGCGCCTTGACGCCGTCGAAGTACCAGGCATAGGCAAGCGCCGTGGCGCCGAAGGCCAGGAAGGCCAGCGCGCTCCAGGCGGTTGCGTTGCCAAGCACGGCAGCCTGCAGGCCGGCCGGCCCTTCCACCACCAGGCTGGCCACCAGCAGCATGGCCGCGCCCATGGTCGAGGTCACGGCCGTGGCCGACAGCGCATCGACACCCGTGAGCAGCCAGCGGCCGATCAGGGTGTAGGTCACCCAGCACACCACGCAGCCCAGGATCAGCAGCTCGCCGGCGCCCACCGATCCCCGCAGCAGCGCCAGCGGCTGGCCATGCGAGATCACCACCACGGCGCCGCAGGCCGCCAGCGCCATGCCCAGGGCAATGGTGCGGTTGAGCCGCTCGCCGAACAGCCAGACCGCCAGCGCCAGCGTGAGCACGGGGTTGAGCGTGATCACCAGGGCCGCCTTGCCGGCCGGCACATGCTGCAGCCCCATCAGGAAAAAGGCCGCATAGCCGAACACGCCCGTGGCGCCGGCGGCCGCCATGCCCAGCCAGCGTTTGGCGCTCCAGTGCCTGAGACCGGCCATGCCGCCGGCCCAGTACAGCCAGGGCAGCAGCACGGCGGCGGCCAGCAGGAAGCGCAGGCTGGCGGCTGCCAGCGGCGGCATGTTCTGTGCCACCACGCGGCCCGCAGGCCAGGAAGCGCCCCACAGCAGGGCCATGCCGACAAGCCGCAGGTGGGGACCGAAGAAGCGTTGAAAATTCATGGCGCGTACTATGTGCTCATATCGATTCATAGACAAATGAGCGAATGCTCATGACCTGGACACCGTGATCCCATGACCTTCACCCAGCTCGAAGTGTTCGCGGCACTGGCCCGCGCCGGCAGTTTCTCGCGCGCGGCCGCGCTGCTGGGCATTACCCAGAGCGCCGTCAGCCATGCCCTGCGCGCGCTGGAAGGCGAGCTGCAGGTGCAGTTGGTGCACCGCGAAGGCCCCCACTCCCCGCTGACCGACGCAGGCACGCGGCTGCTGCAGCGCGCCAACGACATCCTCCAGCAAAAGGAGGCCTTGCGGCAGGAGGCCGATGCCGAGCGCGGCATGGCGCGCGGCACGCTGCGCGTGGCCTCGTTCGGCGCCACCTCTTCACTGCGGCTGCTGCCCCCGCTGATCACCGAGTACCGGCGCCGCCAGCCCGCCGTGCTGGTGCAGATCGACGAGCAAAACGACGACACCGTGGTCAAGTGGCTGCTGGAGCGGCGCGTGGAGATCGGCTTCGTCGTGCTGCCCGACGAGCGCTTCGAGACCGTGCCCCTGGTGGAAGACGAACTGGTGGCGCTGCTGCCCGCATCGCACCGGCTGGCGGCCCAGCGCAGCATCCGCGCCGCCGACCTGCAGGGCGAGGCCTTTGTGCGCACCTCGGCCGGGTCGGGCGCACACATCGACCGCTTCCTGGCCGAGGCCGGCGCCCAGCCTGCGGCCATCTACCACTTCGAGCAGATGTCCTCCATGCAGGGCTTCGTGGCCCAGGGCCACGCCATCGCCATTGCCGCACGCCTGGCCGTGCCCGAGCAGGCGCCCGAAGGCATGGTCTACCGCAGCCTCTCGCCCCGCCAGCGCCGCGTCACCGGCCTGGCCGTGCGCAGCATGGAACGGCTGTCGCCGGCCGCTGCCGGCTTTGTGGAGCTGGCGCGGGAGATGGCGAAGAAGAAGCGGTTTGGCTAAGCCTGCGCCGCCGACGGCAAGGTCAGCGGATGCAGCACCAGCGCCTCGCGCACGATGGGCTTGAGCGCCTGGGCCTCGTCGGGGCTGGCCAGCACGCGGGCCAGTTCGGCGCGCATGCGGGGCTCCCAGAATTTGCGGATGTGTTCGGCAATGCCCTGCAGGGCCTCGTCGCGCTCGGGCATGGCCTCGAAGAACTCGCCGATGCGGTTGGCCATGCGGACCAGGTTCGCGCTGTCCATCACTTGCCTCCCGCCACGGCCATGCTGCCTGCCTGCGCGGCTTGCAACAGGCCGATCTGCTCTTCATGCATGCGCGCAAAGCCGCGCTGCCAGTCGGACGGCTGGGCGTGCTGGGGGACGGGCAGCACCTGCACGGCCGTGACCTTGTATTCGGGGCAGTTGGTGGCCCAGTCGGAGCTGTCGGTGGTGATGACGTTGGCGCCCGATTCGGGAAAGTGGAAGGTGGTGTAGACCACGCCGGGCTGTATGCGCTCGGTGACGGTGGCACGCAGCACGGTCTCGCCCGCGCGGCTGGCGATGCCGACCCAGTCGCCATCGCGTATGCCGCGGTCCTCGGCGTCATGCGGATGGATTTCCAGCCGGTCCTCGCTGTGCCAGTGGCTGTTGTGCGTGCGCCGGGTCTGGGCGCCCACGTTGTACTGCGACAGGATGCGGCCCGTGGTCAGCAGCAGCGGAAAGCGCTGGGTGACCTTCTCGTCGGTGGCCACGTACTGGGTGATGATGAAGCGGCCCTTGCCGCGCACGAAGCGGTCCCTGTGCATGATGGAAGTGCCGGCCTCTTCGGTGCTGTCATTGCAGGGCCATTGCACGCTGCCCAGCCGGTCGATCTTGTCGTAGTTCACGCCCGCGAAGCTGGGCGTGAGCGCGGCGATCTCGGCCATGATCTCGCTCGGGTGCGTGTAGTGCATGGCGTAGCCCAGCGCATTGGCCAGCAGCTGGGTGACTTCCCAGTCGGCATGGCCGGCCAGCGGCGCCATGACCTTGCGCACGCGCGAGATGCGGCGCTCGGCATTGGTGAAGGTGCCGTCCTTTTCGAGGAAAGAGGCGCCCGGCAGGAAGACATGGGCGTACTTGGCGGTTTCGTTGAGGAAGATGTCCTGCACCACCACGCATTCCATGGCCGAGAGCGCGGCCGTCACATGCTGGGTGTTGGGGTCGGACTGCACGATGTCCTCGCCCTCGCAGTACAGGCCCATGAAGCTGCCGGCCAGGGCCGCCTCGAACATGTTGGGAATGCGCAGGCCGGGCTCGGGGCTGAGCGCCACGCCCCAGGCCCCCTCGAACTCGGCGCGCACCGTGCTGTCCGAGATGTGGCGGTAGCCGGGCAGCTCATGCGGGAAGGAGCCCATGTCGCAGGAGCCCTGCACGTTGTTCTGGCCGCGCAGCGGGTTCACGCCCACGCCCTCGCGGCCCACGTTGCCCGTGGCCATGGCCAGGTTGGCAATGCCCATGACCATGGTCGAGCCCTGCGCATGCTCGGTCACGCCCAGGCCGTAGTAGATGGCCGCGTTGACGGGGCGGCCCGCTGGGTGGTTCTCGGCGCCCAGCGCATACAGGCGCGCGGCGCCGCGCACGAGTTCGGGAGCGACCCCGGTGACCTCGGCCATGGCCTCGGGCGAGTTCTCGGGCCGGGCCACGAATTCCTTCCACTGCGCGAAGGACTTGGCATCGCAGCGCTCGGCGATGTAGCCCTCGGCCAGCCAGCCTTCTGTGACGATGACATGGGCCAGCGAGGTGATCATGGCCACGTTGGTGCCGGGCCGCAGTTGCAGGTGGTAGTCGGCGCGGATGTGGGGCGACTTGACGAGCTCGATCTCGCGCGGGTCGATGACGATGAGCTTGGCGCCCGCACGCCGGCCGTCGCCGCGCAGGCGCTTTTTCATGCGCGAGCCGAACACCGGGTGCGCGGCCGTGGGATTGGCGCCGATGACCATGACCACGTCCGTGTGCTCGATGGACTTGAAGGTCTGCGTGCCGGCCGAGGTGCCATAGGTCTGGCCCAGGCCATAGCCCGTGGGCGAGTGGCACACGCGCGCGCAGGTATCGACGTTGTTGTTGCCGAAGGCCGTGCGCACCAGCTTTTGCACCAGGTAGGCCTCTTCGTTGGTGCAGCGCGAGGAGGTGATGCCGCCAATGGAATCCTTGCCGTGCTTGGCCTGGATGCGGCGGAACTCGCGGGCCGTGTGGGCAATGGCCTCTTCCCAGCTCACTTCGCGCCAGGGGTCGGTGATCTTCGCGCGGACCATGGGCCGGGTGATGCGGTCCTTGTGCGTGGCATAGCCCCAGGCAAAGCGGCCCTTGACGCAGGCATGGCCCTCGTTGGCCTGGCCGTCCTTCCAGGGCACCATGCGCACGACCTGCTCGCCCTTCATCTCGGCCTTGAAGCCGCAGCCCACGCCGCAGTAGGCGCAGGTGGTGATGGCGCTGTGCCCGGCCTGGCCCAGCTCGGTCACGGTCTTTTCCTGCAGCGTGGCCGTGGGGCAGGCCTGCACGCAGGCGCCGCAGCTGACGCAGTCGCTGTCCATGAAGCTGCCGCCCTGCCCCGCCGTGACGCGCGAGTCGAACCCCCGGCCCGAGATGGTCAGCGCAAAGGTGCCCTGCGTCTCCTCGCAGGCGCGCACGCAGCGGTTGCAGACGATGCACTTGCTGGGGTCGTAGCTGAAGTACGGGTTGGAGACATCGACCTCGGCGCGCGCCTGGCCCTTGAAGTGGTTGGCGCCGTCGAAGCCGTAGCGCACCTCGCGCAGGCCCACGGTGCCGGCCATGTCCTGCAGTTCGCAGTCGCCGTTGGCGCTGCAGGTCAGGCAGTCCAGCGGATGGTCGGAGATGTACAGCTCCATCACGCCGCGGCGCAGCTCCTGCAGTTGCGGGCTTTGCGTGCGCACCTTCATGCCCGGCTCGGCCGGCGTGGTGCACGAGGCCGGAAAGCCCTTGCGGCCTTCGATCTGCACCAGGCACAGGCGGCAGGAGCCGAAGGGCTCCAGGCTGTCGGTGGCGCACAGCTTGGGCACGCTGACGCCGCCTTCCATGGCCGCGCGCATCAGCGAGGTGCCCTCGGGAACGCAGACCTCGCGGCCGTCGATCTCCAGGGTGATCAGGCGTTCGGACGGGCTGGCGGGCGTGCCCCAGTCGGCTTGCTTCAAATGGTCGAGCATGGTGTTCTCCGTTCAGGCAGCCGCTGCGGCCGTGGTGGACTCGATGCCGAAGTCCTGGGGGTAGTGGTTCAGCGCCGAGCGCACGGGATACGGCGTCATCCCGCCCATGGCGCACATGGAGCCGTGCTGCATGGTGTCGCACAGGCTTTCCAGCAGGGCCACTTGGCCGGCGTGGCCGGCGTGGGCAGCAGGGTCGGTGCCGGCGCGCACGATGCGGTCGATGACCTCCACGCCGCGCGTGGAGCCGATGCGGCAGGGCGTGCACTTGCCGCAGGACTCGATGGCGCAGAACTCCATGGCATAGCGCGCCAGCTGCGCCATGTCGGCCGTGTCGTCGTGCACGACGATGCCGCCGTGCCCCACCACATTGCCCTTGGCGGCATAGGCCTCGTAGTCCAGCGGCGCATCCCAGTCGGCCGGCGCCACATAGCTGCCCAGCGGGCCGCCCACCTGCACGGCCTTGATGGCGCGGCCGGTGGCCGTGCCGCCGCCGAAGTCTTCCACCAGCTCGCGCAGGCTCAGGCCGAAGGCCTTTTCCACCAGGCCGCCGCGCGCAATGTTGCCGGCCAGCTGGAACGGCAGGGTGCCGCGCGAGCGGCCCATGCCGAAGCCCTGGTAGAAGGCCGCGCCGCGCGCCAGGATCAGCGGCACCGTGGCCAGCGTGATCACGTTGTTGATCACCGTGGGCCGGCCCCACAGCCCCGCTATGGCCGGCAGCGGCGGCTTGGCGCGCACGATGCCGCGCCGCCCCTCGATGCTCTCCAGCATGGCCGTTTCCTCGCCGCAGACATAGCTGCCCGCGCCCTTGCGCACCTCCATGTGGAAGGCCCGTCCGCTGCCGGCCACGTCGCGGCCCAGCCAGCCTGCGGCCTCGGCGCGCGCAATGGCTTCGCGCAGGGTGGCGATGGCATGCGGATACTCGCTGCGCACATAGACCAGGCCCTGCGTGGCGCCCACGGCCAGGCCAGCAATGGCCATGCCTTCGATCAGCGTGTAGGGATCGCCTTCCATCAGCAGCCGGTCGGCAAAGGTGCCCGAGTCGCCCTCGTCGGCGTTGCAGGCAATGTACTTTTGCGGCCCCGCTGCGGCGGCCACGGTCTTCCACTTGATGCCGGCCGGAAACGCCGCACCGCCACGGCCGCGCAGGCCCGAATCCAGCACCTCCTGCACGATGGCCGCGGGCTCCATGCGCGCCGCGCGCTCCAGCCCCTGCCAGCCGCCATGGGCTGCGTAGTCGGACAGGTCCAGCGGGTCGATGACGCCCACGCGCGCAAAGGTCAGGCGCTCCTGGCGCGCCAGGTAGGCAATGGCCTCGGTCAGTCCATGGCACAGCGCATGGCTGCCGCCCTGCAGCATTCCGGCATCGATCAGCCCCGGCACCGCATCGGCCGTGACCGGGCCGTAGGCCACGCGGCCTTCAGGCGTCTCGACTTCCACCAGGGTTTCCAGCCACAGCAGGCCGCGCGAGCCGTTGCGCACGATCTGCACCTGAAGGCCGCGCGCCTCGCACTCGCGCTGCAGGGCGCCGGCCACGGCGTCGGCCCCCAAGGCCAGCGCGGCGGCATCGCGGGGCACATAGACACGCACGCCGGGGCCTGCCCCTGCCCCTGCCCCTGCATGCGCAGGCTGCGCCACCGGCTCGCCGGCCTGCTCCGGCTGGCGGCATTGCGCGATGAGTGCATCCAGGCCGTTGGCCGAGACATGCGCATGGGGCTGGCCATCGAGCATCACGGCAGGCGATGACGCGCACAGGCCCAGGCAGTAGACCGGCTCCAGCGTGACGGCGCCATCGGCACTGGTTGGATGCCCATGCCCATGCCCACTCGATCCGCAGCCCAGCGCCTGGCCTGCGTGGGCGAGCAGCGCGTCCGCACCGCGCGACTGGCAGGCCTCGGCGCGGCAGACCTGCAGCACATGGCGGCCCGCTGGCGTGCTGCGGAAATGGGGGTAGTAGGAGATGACGCCATGCACCTCGGCACGCGAGAGGTTCAGCGCATCAGCGATGCGCGGCACGGCGGCTTCGGGGATATGGCCCAGCATGTCCTGCACGGCGTGCAGCAACTCGATCAGGGGGCCGGGGCGCCGGGCATGGACGGCAATGGCGTGCTCGACGGCCTCGCGCTCATGGGCGCCGAGTGCGCTGCCGGCAACAGCGGCATTGAGGACGGCAATGGGAATGATCTTCCCTTGTGTGGCTGGCATGGGTGTCCCTGCTGGCTTTCGTTGTGGGGAGCGGCGCGGTCCGGTCCGCTGGCGCTTTGTCTCTCATGCCATTTCAAGGCCTGCCGGGCCAGCCGTCAAATTCAAACGGATGATTGCGCCATTCAATCGGCAAATGAGCCGCCGGGCAGTGCTGCGCCTGCTGCCCCGGGTCTTGCGGATGCCGCAGCCAGCGCGGGTTTGCGCCACTTGGCAAATGCTCCCGGCTTGTCGCAAATCACACGGTATTTGGTGTGAATTTTGATAAGCTCACGCGCACCATGAACCACCCGCCATCAGCCATGACGCCACAGGATGGCTATCATTTTTCAGACCAGATCGGCCACCTGCTGCGGCGTGTCTATCAGCGCCACACTGCACTCTTCCAGCAATACATTCCCGACTCGCAGCTCACGGCCGCGCAATTCGTGGTGCTGTGCTCCGTGCGCGACAACAGCGGCAGCTCGCTGGCCGACATTGTCAAGGCCACCGTGATCGACCAGGCCACCATCCGCGGCGTGGTGGACCGGCTCAAGCAGCGCGAACTGGTGCAGGTGGACCATGACCGCATCGACCGCCGCAAGGTCGTCATCAACCTCACCGAGGCCGGCCAGGACCTGGTGCGCGACATGGAGCCCTTCGCCAAGCAGATCACCGAAAGCACCTACGGCAAGCTCAATCCGGCCGAGCGCCTGGCGCTGGATTTTTTGCTCAAGAAGATGCTGGAAGGTGGCGAGGCGGATTGAAGAGCCCCTGTTTTCATGGGGATGGGTGCCTGGCGATTTCAAAGAGCGGGGGCCCTCGCCGTCAAAGCCCCATCAACCCAGGCAGTGCCTTTGCGCACGACCTGTAGCAAAGAAAAAACAGATTCTCACGCCCATCTTCTGGGTAGAGATATCCGGCACCTGCTGCATTGATGCTCCACCCATAGACCACGCCATTGCGCCGCAGCTTCCCACTGAAGGCGCAAGGCAGAATGATCGATTCATAGTGGAAGGTGGAGAAGGAAACCTCGGTTGCCGTGGAGAAATAACGGATGACATCCTTGGGCCGCAGCGCAATTTTCTCGCAGCCCATGGTTTGCCCTTCTCCGACCGAACGATGGATCGAGCCGATCAAAACCACTGGTTCTTCCTGGTTGCCCATCGCCTTTCGGGGAGCGACCAGCACTGAAAGGCAGAGCACAGCCAGGATTGCCGTGGCGACCAGGCCATGCCTGCGATAGCTGCCATTCAATGACATGAGAACAAGGCTCCGCTGAAGATATGGCGCAGCGAATTGCTTGCGCCAGGAGCAGTCATTGTGTCGCATGGACCGGTTGAGCTCACAGGAGCTTCAGTCCATGGAAGTTCTCCAGCAAATCGGACAATCCGCACGCCCTGCCTTCGAAAAAGGCCTGATCCCCATTTGGGGACCCCATGAAAAAAGGCCTGCTTGCGCAGGCCTTTTCCATTCGGAGTTCTTTCTCGGCGTCAATCCAGCGCCCGGTTGCGCGATTCCACATCCACGGCCCAGATCGACAGGGCGCCGCCCACCAGCATGGCGGACAGCACGGCCAGCGCCAGGGTGAAGTGGGTGGCCATGATGGGCGCAATGATGGCCGGGGCGAACAGGCCGCCGAAGCGCGCCACGGCGCCGGCCATGCCCATGCCGCTGGCACGCAGGTCGGTGGGGTAGACCTCGGGGGTGAAGGCATACAGCGCGCCCCAGGTGCCCAGCAGCGAGAAGCTCATCAGCAGGGTGGAGCCGATGACCACGAAGGGCGACGAGCCCAGGCTGTAGAACATGCAGCCGACGGCGCTGAGCAGCAAAAAGCCGATCAGCGTGGGCTTGCGGCCCCAGCGTTCCACGCCATAGGCCGACAGCGCAAAGCCGGGCAGTTGCACCAGGGCCAGCACCACCAGGAAGACCTGGCCGCGCATGAAGGCGAAGCCCTCGCTGCTGAGCTTGACGGGCAGGTAGACGAAGACACCGTAGTAGGCGATGGAGATCAGCGCCCAGGCCAGGAACAGCGAGAGGCTGCGGCGGCGCAGGCCGCCGTTGAACAGCGCGAGTATGGACTTGCGCTCCTGCTTTTCAGGCTGCAGCGCGGGGATGTCCGCCGTGGTGCCGTTGACCTTGGCCACCCGCTGCAGCACCTTGCGCGCTTCCTCGGACTTGCCGTTGCGGTTGAGGAACATGGGCGACTCGGGGATGTAGAAGCGCAGCACCACGCCGATCAGCGCCGGCAGTCCGGTCACGAAGAAGATCACGCGCCAGGCATCGTCACCCCAGGACACGGCCACCAGCGCCAGGATGGCCAGGAAGATGGTGCCCACGGCCCAGAACGATTCCAGCAGCACCAGCCAGCGGCCGCGGCGGTCGCTGGGCAGGAACTCGGCCATCATGGTGTAGTCCACGGGCAGCGTGCCGCCCACGCCGATGCCGGTGATGAAGCGCAGCACCAGCAGCCAGGCGAACTCGGGCGCAAAGGCCGAGGCCACGCCCGCGAAGGCATCGATCACCACGGCCATCATCAGCACCGGGCGGCGCCCGATGCGGTCGGCCAGGCGGCCGAAGACGAAGGCACCGATCAGCATGCCGATGAAGAAGAAGGTGCCGGTCTGCAGCGCCTCGGGCACGGTCTTGCCGAAGGTCTTGGCAATGGACGGCGCGCTGAAGCCGATGGACAGCACCTGCATGGCGTCGGCCAGCCAGACCAGCCCGAAGATGACGAACAGCCGATATTGGAACTTGCCGACACCCGCTGTCTGGATGCCTTTTTCCACCGAAATGTATGTAGATGACATGCAGGGACTCCTTTTCTAGCCATCGCAATTGTTGAATCTGTCTTTTCCCAGGCAAGGCCGTTCAGCTTGTGTTGCCGTCTCCTGCCGTGCCTTCCACCCTTCACACATCCGGAGCGAACCGCTCCCTCGGCGCCATCTCCATGGCCCGATGAAAAAATTCAGGATGTCGGTCTCTGCATCCGGGCGATGGGCGCATTGCGGACAGGCTGCACATCGACAGCGCCGTCCGTTGTTGCCCATCACCCGTCCCCAGCATCAGATGTCAGGACCCAGGCCCTGGAGAGATTCCAGGGCAAGGTGTCCATATCCGCGGCATCGCCCATGCCGCCGCCCATTGCTGCCCATTGCCGCCCTCAGTGCGCATGCGCCTGTGCCTGCATGCGCAGCCGGTTAATCGTCTTCGTGTCGTCTGGCCAAGCTTTTTCCTCCGGTGCAAATCGTTCGCGCAAATATCCGAGCAGGTCCGCGATCTGCCTGTCGTCCAGGCTGTCCCCGAAGCCGGGCATGTAGCCCAGCGCATCGTCGGCCGGCGCCTGTATGCCGTTCAGGATCACCTGGACCAGGTTGTCGGGGCTGGCCGCATGCAGGTTGGTGTTCAGGGCCAGCTGCGGCTTGACGCCGAACAATGTGGGACCGCTGCCCGCCTCATGGCAGACCGCGCAGGCGTTCTGGTAGACGCGG